>JALYMN010000196.1 GCA_030773675.1 Actinomycetota bacterium | reverse complement strand
GCGTTGGCCTCGACGTCCTCGATGCCACCGCACAGGAAGAAGGCCTGCTCCGGGATGTGGTCGTACTCGCCCTCGGTGAGCTTCTTGAACGAGGCGATGGTCTCCTCGATCGGCACGAACTTCCCGGGCTGCCCGGTGAAGGCCTCGGCGACGAAGAACGGCTGGCTCAGGAAGCGCTGGATGCGACGGGCCCGGTTGACGAGGACCTTGTCCTCCTCGGCGAGCTCGTCGATGCCGAGGATGGCGATGATGTCCTGCAGGTCCTTGTAGCGCTGCAGGATGCGCTGGACCTCGCGGGCGACCGCGTAGTGCTCCTCGCCGATGTAGCGCGGGTCCAGGATGCGGCTGGTCGAGTCGAGCGGGTCGACCGCCGGGTAGATGCCCAGCTCGGAGATGGCACGCGAGAGCACGGTCGTCGCGTCGAGGTGGGTGAAGGTGGTGTGCGGCGCAGGGTCGGTGATGTCGTCGGCGGGCACGTAGATCGCCTGCAGCGAGGTGATCGAGTGGCCACGGGTCGAGGTGATGCGCTCCTGGAGCACGCCCATCTCGTCGGCCAGCGTGGGCTGGTAACCCACCGCGCTCGGCATGCGGCCGAGCAGCGTGGAGACCTCCGAGCCGGCCTGGGTGAAGCGGAAGATGTTGTCGATGAACAGCAGCACGTCCTGCTTCTGCACGTCGCGGAAGTACTCGGCCATCGTCAGGGCCGACAGGGCGACCCGCAGCCGGGTGCCCGGCGGCTCGTCCATCTGCCCGAAGACGAGCGCGGTGTCGTTGATGACGCCGGACTCGGTCATCTCACCGAACAGGTCGTTGCCCTCGCGGGTCCGCTCGCCGACGCCGGCGAACACCGACACGCCGTTGAACTCCTTGGCGACGCGGTAGATCATCTCCTGGATGACGACGGTCTTGCCGACACCGGCACCGCCGAACATGCCGATCTTGCCGCCCTGCACGTAGGGCGCGAGCAGGTCGATGACCTTGATGCCGGTCACGAACATCTCGGTCTTGCTCTCGAGCTGGTCGAACGCCGGGCTCGGGCGGTGAATCGGCCAGTAGGTGTCGGCGTCGATGCTCGCGACGTCCATCGGCTGGCCGAGCGCGTTGAACACGTGGCCCTTGGTCGCGTTGCCCACCGGCACGGAGATCGCCGCGCCGGTGTCGCGCACCTGGGCGCCGCGGGTCAGCCCGTCGGTCGGCTGCATCGAGATGGCGCGCACCATGTTGTCGCCGATGTGTTGCGCGGCCTCGAGGGTGAGCACGGCGGTCTGACCGCCGAGCGAGCGCTCGACGTGCAGTGCGTTGTAGATCTCCGGCATCTCGTCCGGCGGGAACTCGACGTCCACGACGGGGCCGATGACACGGGCGACGCGACCGGTGCCGCCGGTCGACGCCCGACCGGACGGGTTCTGCAGGGTGACGGACATCTGTTCTCCTCGGCGTGGGTCTAGGCGTCGGTCAGCGCCGCGGCGCCGCCCACGATCTCGCTGATCTCCTGGGTGATCTCGGCCTGCCGGGCCGAGTTCGCCGCTCGGGTGAGCGACTTGATGAGCTCGTCCGCGTTGTCCGTCGCCGCCTTCATCGCGCGGCGCCGCGAGGCCGACTCCGAGGCCGCGGACTCCAGCAGCGCGGCGTACACGCGGGTCGTGACGTAGCGCGGCAGCAGCGTGTCGAGCAGGGCGTCGGCCGACGGCTCGAACTCGTACAGCGGCAGCGGGCCGTCCGGCGGCGGCTCGTCGGAGTACTCGACCACGAGCGGCAGCACCCGGCTGGCGACCGGCCGCTGCGTGAGGGCCGAGACGTACTCGGTGTGGACGACGTGGATCTCGTCCACCCCGCCCGCGGCCGTCTCCTGCAGGAACGCCCCGATGAGCGCCTCGGCGACTTGCTTGGCGTCTTCGTACGTCGGCCGCTCGGAGAAGCCGGTCCAGCTCTCCTCGATGGCCCGGCCGCGGAACCGGTAGAAGCCCGCCGCCTTGCGCCCGACCAGGTAGGCCAGCGGCTGCTTGCCCTCGGAGCGCAGCGTCTCCTCCAGCGAGGCCGCCTGCTTGAGGACGTTGGCGTTGTATCCGCCGGCCAGGCCGCGGTCGCTCGTGACGACCAGGACCGCCGCCCGCGACGGGTCCGGCTTCTCCGTGACCAGCGGGTGGTCGACCGTGGTCGCCGACGCCAGCGCGGAGATGACCCGGGTGAGCTGCCGGGCATACGGCTGGGCGGCGTTGACCGCCTGCTGCGCCTTGACGATGCGCGAGGCGGCGATGAGCTCCATCGCACGCGTGATCTTCTTGGTCGACTGGACCGACCGGATCCGCCGGCGGAAGACCCTGAGCTGGGCGCCCATCGGTCAGCGGGTGGTCGCGCTGTCGACCACCGCGCCGTCGACGTCGAGCTGCTGGCTGCCACCCCGCCCGTCGCGGCCGTCCCGGTCGCGGTAGGCGGTCACCGTCTCCTGGCCCTCGTCCTGCAGCGGCTCGGCCGGCTCGTCGTGGACGGCGGGGGCGCTGCCGCTGCTCGGCCGGAACTGCCGCTTGAACGCGGCGACGGCCTTCTCGAGCTGGCGCACGGTGTCGTCCCCGAGCTTACCGGTGCCGGTGATGGCGTCGTAGATCGCACCGTGCGACCGCCCGATGAAGTCGAGGAACTCGCTCTCGAACCGCCGGACGTCGGCGACCGGGACGTCGTCGAGGTACCCGTTCGTTCCAGCCCAGATCGAGGCGACCTGCCGCTCGACCGGGAACGGCGAGTACTGCGGCTGCTTGAGCAGCTCGACGAGACGGGCGCCGCGCTCGAGCTGGGCCTTCGACGCCTTGTCCAGGTCGGAGCCGAAGGCGGCGAACGCCTCGAGCTCGCGGTACTGGGCGAGGTCCAGGCGCAGGCGGCCCGAGACCGACTTCATGGCCTTCACCTGCGCGGCACCACCGACGCGCGACACCGAGATGCCGACGTTGATCGCCGGGCGCACACCGGAGTTGAACAGGTCCGTCTCGAGGAAGATCTGCCCGTCGGTGATCGAGATGACGTTCGTCGGGATGAACGCCGACACGTCGTTGCCCTTGGTCTCGATGAGCGGCAGACCCGTCATCGACCCGCCACCGAGCTCCTCGGACAGCTTCGCGCAGCGCTCCAGCAGCCGGCTGTGCAGGTAGAACACGTCGCCCGGGTAGGCCTCGCGGCCCGGCGGGCGGCGCAGCAGCAGCGAGATCGCGCGGTAGGCGTCGGCCTGCTTGGACAGGTCGTCGAAGACGATGAGCACGTGCTGGCCGTTGTACATCCAGTGCTGGCCGATGCTCGAGCCAGTGTACGGCGCGAGGTACTTGAAGCCGGCCGGCTGCGACGCGGGGGCGGCGACGACCGTCGTGTACTCCATCGCGCCGGCCTCCTCGAGGCGACCGACGATCTCGGCGATCGTGGAGCCCTTCTGGCCGACGGCGACGTAGATGCACTTGACCTGCTTCTTGACGTCGCCCGTCCGCCAGTTCTCGCGCTGGTTGATGATCGCGTCGAGGGCGACCGCGCTCTTGCCGGTCTGCCGGTCGCCGATGATCAGCTGGCGCTGCCCACGCCCGATGGCCGTCATCGCGTCGACCGCTTTGATGCCGGTCTGCAGCGGCTCGGTCACCGGCTGGCGCTGCACGACCGTCGGGGCCTGCAGCTCCAGGATGCGGCGGCCCTCGGCAACGATCTCGCCCTTGCCGTCGAGCGGCTGGCCGAGTGGATCGACGACCCGGCCCAGGAAGCCGTCGCCGACCGGCACGGACAGGATGTCGCCGGTACGCCGGACCGGCTGACCCTCCTCGATCGCGCTCGGGTCGCCGAGGATGACGCAGCCCACCTCGCGGGCGTCCAGGTTGAGCGCCAGGCCGAGGGCGCCGCCCTCGAACTCGAGCAACTCGTTGGCCATCGTCGAGTACAGACCCTCGACGCGCGCGATGCCGTCGCCGACCTCGGTGACCCTGCCGACCTCCTCGCGGGTCGTCTCGGCCTGGTACGACGTGACGTACTGCTCGATCGCCGCCCGGACGTCCTCCGGCCGGATGCTGAGCTCCGTCATCTGCTGGTCCCTGCTCTCTGGGTCTGCGGTGTGGCGGGTACGGGGTGGTGCGGGTGTTCGGTGCGGACTCAGCCGGCGAGCCGGCGGCGTGCGGTGCGCAGTCGGCTGGTGACCGTGCCGTCGATGACCTCGTCGCCGACACGCACGCGGACACCGCCCAGCACGCCGGGGTCGACGTCCACCTGGAGGTCGACCTCGCGGCCGTAGGTGCCGGCCAGCGCGGCGCGCAGCCGCTGGGCCTGCAGCTCGTCGAGCGGACGGGCGACCGTGACCTTGGCGAGCAGGCGCTGGCGGCGGGCTGCGGCCAGTCGCGACAGCTCCTCCAGCGCGACCTCGAGGGACCGGCCGCGCGGCCGGGTCACGAGGATCTCGACGAGCCGCACCGTCGCGGGCTGGGCGCGCCCGCCGAGCAGGCTGCGCAGCAGGGCCGCCTTGCGGTCGTCGGGCAGCCCCGGGTCGGTGAGGGCTCCGCGCAGCTGTGGCTCGCGCTCGAGCAGGCGCGCGAAGCGGAAGAGCTCGTCCTCGACGTCGTCCAGGACGCCGTCGCCCTCCGCAGCCCGCAGAGCGGCGTTGGCCGCGACCGTCTCGACGGCCTGGCGCAGGTCGGCAGCACTGGACCAGGGGGACGCCACCAGGTCGCTGAACGTCCGCAGCGGCAGATCTGGCAGCTGCCCGGAGAGCAGCCGCTCGGCCAGCCCGCGACGCGACTGCGGGCTGGACGCGGGGTCGGTGAAGGCGCGGCGCAGCGAGGGCTCGCGGTCGAGCAGGGCAGCGACGGCGTACAGGCCCTCGCTGACGGTGCCCGCCTCGGCCCCGCCCGGCAGCGAGCCGACCTGCTCCTCGAACCGTGCCAGTGCGGCCCGCAGCGAGTCACGGCTGACACCGTCCATCAGCGGGTCCTCCTCGGGGAGCGGGAGTGCGTGCGTGTGACCGTCACGCAGATCCCTTGGCGAGCGACTGCCCGCCCTCGAGGTCGGCGATGAAGCGGTCCACCGTTCCGCGCTGGCGGGTGTCGTCCTGCAGGGACTCCCCCACGATGCGGCCGGCGAGGTCGACGGCGAGCGTGCCGACCTCGCGGCGCAGCTCGGCGAGCACCTGCTGCCGCTCCGAGGCGACCTGCGCCGACGCCGCCGCCAGGATGCGCTCGCGCTCCTGGTTGGCCTCGACGCGGGCCTCCTCGACGATCTGCGCGCGCTGAGCCTGCGCCTCCGTGCGGATGCGCCCTGCCTCGTCACGCGCGTCCGCCAGCTGCTGCTGGTAGCGCGCCAGCAGCTGCTTGGCCTCCGCCTTGTCGCGCTCCGCCTGGGCGATGCCGCCCTCGATGGCGGCACGCCGCTCGGCGTACAGCCGCTCGAAGACCGGGAACACCTTCGCCCGGAGGAACAGGAAGAGCAGGGTGAAGGCCACGAGCCCGACGATCAGCTCGGACAGGTGCGGCAGGAGCGGGCTCGGGCCCTCCTCGGCCCCCTCCTCCACGGCCAGGAACAGCAGCGGGAACTCCACCGCTAGAGGGCGAACGCGAGGCCGATACCGATGATCGCCAGCGCCTCGGCGAGCGCGAAGCCGAGGATCGCGATGGCCTGCAGGACGCCGCGGGCCTCCGGCTGGCGAGCAACGCCGTTGATGTACGCGGCGAAGATCAGGCCGATGCCCACGCCCGGGCCGATGGCCGCGAGCCCGTAGCCGACCATGTTGACGTTGCCTTCCATTGCAATCCTCTCGAGATGGGGGACGACCCGGGATGCCGGGCGTCAGTGCTCGTCGACGAGCGCGCCGCCGATGTACAGCGCGGACAGGAGGGTGAACACGTAGGCCTGCAGGAGCTGGACGAAGCCTTCGAAGAAGGTCAGCACGATGCTGCCGAGCAGGGAGACGGAGCCCGCGGCGATGCCGACGATGCCGCCGTAGTCGAACAGCAGGTACTCGCCGCCGAGGACGAACAGGAGCAGGACCAGGTGGCCGGCGAACATGTTGAACGTGAGGCGGAGCGTGAGGGTGAGCGGCCGGATGATGACGGTCGACACGAACTCGATGGGCGCCAGCAGGATGTACACCGGCCAGGGGATGCCGGACGGGAACATCATGGACTTGAAGTAGGTGCCTACCCCGACCCGTCGCATGCCCACCGCATTGAAGATCACGCAGGAGATGACGGCGAGGAACAGCGGGATCGCGATGCGCGACGTCGCCGGGAACTGCAGGAGCGGGAGGATCCCGCTGATGTTGAGGACGGCGAGGAAGAAGAACACGGTCGCCAGGTAGGGGACGTATCGCAGGCCCTCGTGGCCGATGGAGTCCAGGGCGATGGAGTTGCGCACGAAGCCGTACGCCGACTCACCCGCGTACTGCGCCTTGCCCGGCACCATGGCCGCGCGACGGGCCGCCAGGAAGAAGAAGGCAGCGATCGCCACGGTGCCCAGCACGATGATGAGCATCGGCTTGGTGAAGTCGAAGCCCGCCACGCTGAACAGCGGCGGGAACACGAAGTCGGCGGGACCCGGACTGTGGAACCCACCGCCCTCCTCGACGGCCAGGAGCTCGAGACTCACGACGTCCTTCCCTGACGACGACGGACGAGTTCAGGCACTCGTTTCACTGCGCCCTACCGTAGCGGAACCACACCAGGTAGAGGCCGGCGCCCATCCCCAGGAGCAGCCCCACCATGACGAAGGCCCGGTTGTCGAGCCACTCGCTGACCAGCCAGCCCACGCCACCCCAGACGAGCACCCCGGAGATGACCAGGGACAGCGCGGCGTAGGCGTCGGACACACCTTTGCGCTCGAGGGCCCGGCCGGGGTCCTCCGGGACCTCGTGCGTCATGGCGCCGGACACTACAGGATGGGTCCGGCACCCCTGAGCAGCGCCACCCTGGCGCCGACCCAGGCCAACGTGCAGACGATGAGCGTGGCGGCGAGCCAGCGGACGTCGACGCTGCCGGAGCGCGCCAGGACCGCCAGGACCGCCAGCAGGGCGACCAGGCGCAGCACGTAGGTGAGCAGCAGGACGATGAGCCCGAGCCCCGCACCGGCGTTGGCCGCGTCCGCCAGGCGTAGCGGCAGGGCGCTCGCCCAGAAGCTGGCGAGCACCAGCAGCGCGGCGAGCAGGCCGCCCCAGACGGCGCCGTCACGGCCGAGCACCGCACCGAGCACCGCCGAGCCGGCCCCCGTGGCGAGCGTGACCACGGCCGCCCCCCGCGGCCCGTCCAGCCGCGCGGGAGCGGCGGACCGGCCCGTCATGCGGCCGGTTCCCCGTCGCGGGCCCCGCGCAGCCGGGGCAGGCGGACGGCGACGTAGGCCACGACGGCGAGCACCGCCATCGACGTGAGCACCGGGACGGGGCCGTCGCTGAAGGAGAATGCGACACCGCCGAAGGCGAGCAGCGCGGTCCAGAAGTACATGATCAGCACCGCGCGCCGGTGGCTGTGGCCGATCTCGAGCAGGCGGTGGTGCAGGTGCGCCTTGTCCGGGGCGAACGGCGACCGGCCCGCCCTGGTGCGCCGCACGACGGCGAGCAGGAGGTCCACGAGCGGCACCGCGAGCACGGCCAGCGGCAGCAGCAGCGGCAGCAGCACCGGGAGCGAGGCTCCGGCGGGCAGGTTCTGGTAGTTGAACTGCCCGGTCAGGCTCACGACGGCGGCGGCGAGCATGAGCCCGATGAGCATCGCCCCGGTGTCCCCCATGAACACTCGCGCCGGGTTGAAGTTGTGCGGCAGGAAGCCGAGGCAGACCCCGGCGAGGACGACGGCGATGAGCGTCGGCGAGCTGATGCGCTGCTGCGCGACCCCCTCCGTGATGGCTCCGCTCGACAGGGCGTAGGAGAAGGCGAAGAAGGCGAGCGCGGCGATGGCCCCGACGCCGGCGGCCAGCCCGTCCAGCCCGTCGACGAAGTTGATCGCGTTGATGGTCAGCAGGGCGAGCAGGACGGTCATCGGCACCGCCTCGGGCCCGAGCGCCAGGGCGCCGACGAACGGCAGGCTCAGCGTGAGCAGCTGCAGCCCCAGCAGGACCATGACGCCGGCCGCGACCACCTGCCCGGCGAGCTTGGCGAGCGCGTCGAGCCCCCACACGTCGTCGGCGAAGCCGACGAGCACCATCACGCCGCCGGCGACCAGGACGGCCTTCACGTCGGAGTAGGTGAACACCGACTGCAGGGCCGGCAGGGCGCGGGCGACGAGGAAGGCGACGACGACGCCGGCGTACATGGCCAGCCCGCCCAGGCGCGGCGTCGGCGTGTCGTGGACGTCGCGGTCGCGCACCTCCGTCATGGCACCGATGCCGAGGGCGAACCGCCGGGCCACCGGTGTCAGCAGGTGGGTGACCGCCGCGGCGACGAACAGGACGAGCAGGTACTCCCGCACGGCGGGAGGCTAGACCGAGGCGCCGCCGGGAGCGGGGTAGGCGGGGTGCGCCTCGACGAGCGCGGCCACGCCGGCGCGCACCTCCTCGGCGGCGCTGCCGTCCTCGTCGCGCACCGCCCGGCCGATGAGCGAGGCGATCTCCTTCATGTCGCCCTCCCCCATGCCCTGCGTGGTCGTGCTGGGCGTCCCCACCCGGATGCCGGACGCCACCGACGGCGGCTGCGGGTCGTAGGGGATCGCATTCTTGTTCAGCACGATGCCGGCCCGGTCGCAGCGCGCCTCAGCGTCCTTGCCGCTGACGCCGACGCCCTGCAGGTCGAGCAGTGCCAGGTGGGTGTCGGTGCCGCCGGACACCGGCCGCATGCCCTCCGCCGCGAGCGCCTCGGTGAGCGCCTGGGCGTTCGCGACGACCTGGCGGGCGTACTGCTTGTACTCCGGCTGCAGGCACTCCTTGAAGTTGACCGCCTTCGCGGCCACCGCCTGCATGAGCGGGCCGCCCTGCATCATCGGGAAGACGGCCTTGTCGAGCTTGGCGGCGTGCTCGGCCCTGCAGACCAGCGCGCCGCCGCGGGGGCCGCGCAGCACCTTGTGCGTGGTGAAGGTGACGACGTCGGCGTGCGGCACGGGGCTCTCGATCGCTCCTCCGGCGACCAGGCCGATGAAGTGGGCGGCGTCGACCATGAACACCGCGCCGACCTCGTCGGCGACCGCCCGGAAGGCGGCGAAGTCGATGGTCCGCGGGATCGCCGAGCCGCCAGCGATGATGAGCTTGGGCCGGTGCTCGCGGGCCAGGTCGCGAACCTGGTCGTAGTCGATGTGCTCGGTGTCCTTGGCGACTCCGTAGTGGACGGCGTTGAACCACTTGCCGGAGAAGCTCACCTTGCTGCCGTGCGTGAGGTGGCCGCCGTGCGGCAGCGACATCGCCAGCACGGTGTCGCCGGGCTGGAGGAACGCGCCGTACACGGCGATGTTCGCGCTGGCGCCGCTGTGCGGCTGCAGGTTGGCGTGCTGCGCGCCGAACAGCTCCTTGGCCCGCGCGATGCCGATCTCCTCGGCGACGTCGACGACCTCGCAGCCGCCGTAGTAGCGGCGGCCCGGGTACCCCTCGGCGTACTTGTTCGACAGGGTCGACCCGAGCGCCGCGAGCACCGCCGGCGAGGTGAAGTTCTCGCTGGCGATGAGCTGCAGACCACCGCGCAGCCGGTCGAGCTCGCCGGTCAGCACGCCCGCGATCTCGGGGTCCTGCGCCGAGAGCGCCTCGAAGCTCGGGCCGTAGTAGGTCATGCGGTTCAGCGTACGGGAGCAGGTGCCGCCCGCTCCGGAGCTCGGCGGGCGCCCGGCGGGTCAGTCCGCGTCGGGGAGGTCGGGCAGCACCGCGCGGAGCTCGGCGACCGGCAGGGCGCCGCGGCGCAGGACCCGCGGCACGGTGCCGGTCAGGTCGACGATGGTCGACGGCACCGGCTCCCCGACCGGGCCGGCCTCCAGGTAGACGTCGACGGCCTCGCCGAGCTGCTCGCGCGCCTCGGCCGCGTCGGTCGCCGGCGGCAGCCCGCTGCGGTTGGCGCTGCTCACCGCGAGAGGACCGGTGCGCTCGAGCACCGCCAGCGCGACCGGGTGCAGCGGCATGCGCACGGCGACGGTGCCGCGCGTCTCGCCGAGGTCCCAGGCCAGCGAGGGCGCCGCCCGGACGACGACGGTGAGCGGACCCGGCCAGAACCGCTCCACCAGCGCCCGGGCGTCGTCCGGCACGTGCTCGACCAGCCCGTCCAGCGTGCGGACGGCCCCGACGAGCACGGGCACCGGGAGGTCGCGCCCGCGCCCCTTGGCCTCGAGCAGCCGGGTCACCGCGGCCGGGGAGAAGGCGTCCGCGGCGATGCCGTACACGGTGTCGGTGGGCAGGACGACGAGGTCGCCCCGCTGCAGCGCCTCGACCGCCACGTCGACGGCAGCGGTCGGGTCGCTCCCCTCGCCGGCGTCGTAGGTGGTCGTCACGGCGCCGTCACGCGTGCGACCCGGTCCATCGGGCCGTGACGAAGCGGTCGCGCCCGGTCAGGTCGCGGTGGTCCTGGACGTCGTACCAGCCGCCCGCGGCGCGGAACAGCGCGGGAGCAGTCTCGCCCTGCCGGTCGGAGTGCTCGACGACGACGAGCCCGCCCGGCTTCAGCAGCCGCCGGGCGGCGCGTTCCACGGCCCGGACGACGTCGAGACCGTCCTCCCCTGCCCACAGCGCGACGCCCGGGTCGTGCTCGACGACCTCGGGGTCGGGGAGGTCCGCCTCGTGCGTCGCGACGTACGGCGGGTTGCTGGCCACGAGGTCGAGCGTGCCGTCGAGCTCGGGCAGGGCCTGCTCGGCGTCGCCGAGGTGCAGGTGCACCTCGGGGTCGCCCGCTGCGAGCCGGTTCGCGGCGTTGCGGCGGGTCCAGGCGAGGGAGTCGGGGTCGAGCTCGACGGCGTGCACCGTGACGCCCGGCACCTCGTTGGCGAGCGCGAACGCGATGGTCCCCGAGCCGGTGCACAGGTCGGCGACGACCGGCGCGGGCACGCCGACGAGCGCGTCGACCGCCCACTGGACGACCGACTCGGTCTCCGGGCGCGGGACGAACACGCCCGGACCGACCTCGAGCTCGATGTGGCGGAAGCCGACCCGCCCGGTGAGGTGCTGGAGCGGCACGCGCTGCGCGCGCCGGGCGACCAGGTCGAGGTAGGCGCGGGCCTGGGCGTCGGCGAGCTCGTCGACGAGCAGCAGGTCCGAAGGCCGGTCCAGGCCGAGCACGTGGACGGCGAGCGCGCGCGCGTCGTGCTCGGGGCTGTCGACGCGGGCGGCGGACAGCCGGTCAGCGGCCTCGCGGACCAGCGGGCGCACAGCACGGGCGGGTGCCGCCTCGGGGGCGGGGTGCACGTCGTCGCGAGCAGGGGTCATGGCCCGGGATCTCCCTTCAGGGCTGCCTCGGCGTCGGCGTCGACGAGGCTCTGGATGACGGGGTCGAGGTCGCCGTCGAGGACCTGTCCGAGGTTGTTGGCCTTGTAACCGCTGCGGTGGTCGGCCACCCGGTTGTCCGGGAAGTTGTAGGTGCGCACCTTCTCGCTGCGGTCCATCGTGCGGATCTGGGAGCCGCGGGCGGCGGCGTCCGCCTGCGCCTGCTCCTCGAGCGCGAGCGCGAGCAGTCGGCTGCGCAGCACGCGCATCGCGGCCTCGCGGTTCTGCAGCTGGCTCTTCTCGTTCTGCATCGAGACGGTAACGCCGGTCGGCAGGTGGGTGATGCGCACGGCCGAGTCGGTCGTGTTGACGCTCTGGCCGCCCGGTCCGGAGGAGCGGTAGACGTCGATGCGCAAGTCGTTCTGGTCGATCGAGACGTCGACGTCCTCGGCCTCGGGGAGGACCAGGACGCCGGCGGCGCTGGTGTGGATGCGCCCCTGCGACTCCGTCACCGGCACGCGTTGGACGCGGTGCACGCCGCCCTCGTACTTCAGCCGGCCGAACACGGGGTTGGCGGGGTCGCGGCTCTTCACCGCCATCTGGATGTCCTTGTAGCCGCCGAGCTCGCCCTCGGTCGCACTGACGACCTCGGTCTTCCACCCGCGCCGCTCGGCGTAGCGGGTGTACATGCGCACCAGGTCGCCGGCGAACAGCGCCGCCTCGTCGCCGCCCTCGCCGCCCTTGACCTCGAGGATCACGTCCTTGGCGTCGGCCGGGTCGCGCGGGACGAGCATCTCGCGGATCTTCGCGTCGAGCTCGGCGACCTGCTGCTCGAGCTCGCGGGCCTCGTCCGCCATCTCCGGGCCCATCTCGCGGGCCACCTCGAGGTCGCCGCGCAGGGCGTCGCGCTCGTGCGCGGCCGCGACGACCGGGCCGATCTCGGCGTACCGGCGACCGAGCTCGCGGGCGGTGGCCTGGTCGGCGTGCACGGCCGGTTCGGCCAGGCGCGCCTCCAGGTCGGCGTGCTCGGCGAGCAGGTCGTCGAGCGGGTCAGCCACGGGTCTCCTCGGTGTGCGGGTCCGGACACGGCAGCGGCGCCCACCCCGGAGGGGCGGGCGCCGCTGTGGCGCTACTTGGCGCGCTTGCCGAAGCGCTGCTCGAAGCGGGCCACGCGGCCACCGGTGTCGAGGATCTTCTGCTTGCCGGTGTAGAAGGGGTGGCAGGCCGAGCAGACCTCGGCGCGGATGTCGCCGCCGCGCGCGGTGCTGCGCGTGGTGAACGTGTTGCCGCAGGTGCAGGAGACGGTCGTCGTCTCGTACTGCGGGTGGATGTCGGCCTTCATGCTGTGCCTCTCGGTCGGAAGAGCCGCCGGGACGTCGGGCGAGGGGGCGCGCGACGAGGAGCCGGGACTCGGGCGGGGACCAGTGTGCCAGAGCGGCGCACCATGGAGGCAACGCCGCCACAGGGGTGCTGCTTCCCCGCCTGAGCTCGCGACGGGACGCGAGCGAGGCCGGGCCCGCGCACGGGACCGGCCTCGCCGACGTACGCGCGCTACTCCTGGTTGACCGTCGTCTTCTGGATCTGCATGAGGAACTCGACGTTCGTGCGCGTCGACTTCATCTTGTCCAGCAGGAGCTCGAGGCTGGCGCCGGTCTCGAGCGCGTGCAGCACCCGGCGCAGCTGCAGGACGATCCGCAGCTCCTCCGGCGCGAGCAGGATCTCCTCCTTTCGCGTGCCGGAGGCGTCGACGTCGATCGCCGGAAAGATGCGCTTGTCCGCGAGCTTGCGGTCGAGCTTGAGCTCGGCGTTGCCGGTGCCCTTGAACTCCTCGAAGATCACCGTGTCCATCGCCGATCCGGTCTCGACCAGCGCCGTGGCGAAGATCGTCAGCGAGCCGCCGTTCTCGATGTTCCGGGCGGCGCCGAGGAAGCGCTTCGGCGGGTAGAGCGCCGCGGAGTCCACACCGCCAGTGAGGATGCGGCCGCTCGCCGGGGCGCCCAGGTTGTAGGCGCGGCCGAGCCGGGTGATCGAGTCGAGCAGGACGACGACGTCGTGGCCGAGCTCGACGAGGCGCTTGGCCCGCTCGATCGACAGCTCCGCGACGGTGATGTGATCCTGCGGCGGGCGGTCGAAGGTCGAGGCGATGACCTCGCCCTTCACCGACCGCTGCATGTCGGTGACCTCCTCCGGCCGCTCGTCGACGAGGACGACCATGAGGTGGCACTCCGGATTATTCGTGGTGATCGCGTTCGCGATCGCCTGCATGACCATCGTCTTGCCGGCCTTCGGCGGGCTGACGATGAGCGCGCGCTGGCCCTTGCCGACCGGCATCACCAGGTCGATGACCCGGGTGGTGAGGATGCCCGGCTCGGTCTCGAGCCGCAGGCGCTCCTGCGGGTAGAGCGGCGTCAGCTTGGTGAAGTCCGGCCGCTTCCTGGCCTCCTCCGGGTCCATGCCGTTGACCGTGTCGAGCCGGACCAGCGCGTTGTACTTGTCCTTGCGCTCGCCGTCGCGCTGCTGCCTGACCGCGCCGGTGATCGCGTCGCCGCGGCGCAGGCCGTGCTTGCGGACCTGCTGCAGCGAGACGTACACGTCGCTCGGGCCGGTGAGGTATCCGGTGGTCCGGACGAAGCCGTAGTTCTCGAGGATGTCGAGGATACCGGCGACGGGGACGAGCACGTCGTCGTCGCTGACGACCGGCTCGCCCTCGGGAGCGAAGCGGTCGCGGCTGCGGTTGCGGCCCCGACCCCGCTCGCGGAAGCGGCCGCGCCGCCCGCTGCCGTCCTCGTCGTCGTCGCGCCGCGGACCGTCGTCGCGCACCGTGCGGTCGCGGTCGGGCCGCTCCTGCCGGTCCGCCCGCTCGGTCCGGTCGACCCGGTCGGTGCGGTCGCTCCGCTCGGCCCGGTCGGCCCGGTCGGTGCGGTCGCCGCGGTCCTGCCG
>JALYMN010000195.1 GCA_030773675.1 Actinomycetota bacterium | reverse complement strand
TCCACCTGGACCTCGCGCGCGTCGTCGAGCAGCGCGTACAGTCCGGAACCGCCGAGAACACCGATCTGGGCGACGTTCGCCACCTCTGCACCTCCTCGTACCGGCGAAGACTCCCTACCCGCTGCGACGCGTCCGTGGACGGGCTGCCGTCGCAGGCCGTGACGGTCGTGCCTCCTCTGTGGTCGGTGCGATGTCGGGCCCGGCGGGCGACTGTCGGCCAGGGCGACCGGGGAGAGCTCGTGTTCTGGACACTGCGCACGACCACGGACCACGGACGCGGTGCTCCTGCTCTCGAGCGCCGCTGCGGCAGCTCAGGCGCAGGGCAGTCTGCCGGCCGACCCGTCGTCACCCCTGGCCGGGGAGACGCTGTCGCTCACGGGACGAGGTCTGCGGCTGCCTGCTCCTGCGGGGTGCGCGCTGCGGGCCGTCGCGCGGCAGTGGCGGTGCCGACTCGACAGCCGACGCTGCGCGAGGAGTGCTGCGCGCTCGCTGAGGTGCCCGGAATGGCGACAGGCGACCACGAGGCCAGTCTGTGCGTGCCCACCCGCGACGACCCCTGGGGCGGGACGGGCAGCGGCACCCTGGTCGCCACCGCCCGGGCGACAAAGGTCGACGTCCCGACCTGGCCGGGACAGCGGCCCTGATCGGTACGTGGCTGCCGAAGGCGGCTGCGGCTCACACGCGGCCGCGGCGCGCCGGAACCGCGCCGCCGCGACGGGGACGGAGACGGCCGACGCCACCCCGAGCCCCAACCAGGCCAAGGCCGCGGGCAGGTCGAGCGCGAGCACGGCGACGGCCGCGAGCCCGACGAAGGCCGCACTCAGCAGCACCTCGACGTAGAAGGCGCCGTCGACGTCGCCGACGCCCGCGAGCGTCGCTGACCAGATCTCCGCCGGGACGACGGCCAGCATGGCGAGCGCGACGACGCGCAGGCTGGACTCGGCGCCGGCCGCCATCCCGTCGTCAGCCCCGAACAGCGACAGCATCGCGTCCGGGACGAGCAGCGCGACGACCAGCAGCGGCGCCGTCAGCGCGTAGGTCCATCGCTGCACCTGCCGCCGGACGGGGTGCAGGAGGTCGAGGCGTCGCTGCCCGGCCAGGTTGCCAATCAGCGTCTGCCCCGTCTCACCGAGCGCGTACGACGGGAGCAGCAGGATCGCGTAGCAGGCGTAGACGACGCTGGCCGCGGCCGTCGGGCCCTCCCCGAGGCGGGCGATGACGAGGAAGAACAGCAGCAGCGCAGCCCCTCCACACCGGCTTGCAGCGCGATGCCGGGCGTGGTCCGCAGCGTCGTCCGTGCCGGTGGCGTGGGTCCCGGCGGGAGCGGGTGGCGCAGCAGGGTCGCCAACGCGAGGAACGCCAGCGTCGTGACCTCCGCGGCGAGCAGCGCCCATCCCGCTCCGGCGATCCCGAGCTCGGGCATGCCGAGCTCGCCGAGGACGAGGCCGTAGCCGAGCACGAGGTTGACCGTCAGCAGCACGGCGGTGGCGCCGAGCAGCACGGGCGTACGGGCGAGCCCGACGTAGAAGGACGCGAAGCCGAGCCCGAGCACGAAGAACAGCACGCCGATCCCGGCCGGGCGGAGGAACGCGGCGATCGCCTCGGCCACGGCGGGGTCCGCGGTCAGCAGCCCGCTGAGCGGCGTGGCAGCGGCCGACACGGCCACGGCCACCGCGAGGCCCAGCACCAGAATGAGCAGCAGGCCGGCGCGGAAGACGGCGCGCACGGCGCCCGGGTCGCCGCGGCCGTCCTGCTGCGCGACCAGGATCTGCAGGGCACCCGCGACCCCCACCGCCGGGACGGCGGCCACCTCGAGCGCGCTGTCGGCCAGCCCGATGGCGGCCAGCTCGGTGGTCCCGACGCGGCCGAGCAGCACGGTGTCGGTGACGTGCAGCGCCGTGTCGCTGAGCTCCACGAACGCGATGGGCAGCGAGACGGCCAGGATCGTCCGTCCGAGCGGACGGACGCGTGTCGGATGGCCGTCCGTCCGCTCGGCGTCCGTCGGCTCGGCGTCCGAGCCCCGCCGGCGCTTCAGACGAGCTTGAAGGCGTACGAGTGGCGGTTGAGGTGCATCACCATGCACGACAGCAGCCCGCCACCCTTGAGGTACTCGCTGAGGTTGAAGTAGCTGACCTCCATGGCCAGGCTCGCCGCGATGTCCTCCAGCCGCCGGTTCTTCGCGACCTCGGCAGCGTAGTCCTCGGTTCCCCGCTTGAGCTCGTGCAGGTGAGACGCGT
>JALYMN010000194.1 GCA_030773675.1 Actinomycetota bacterium | reverse complement strand
GCCCCGCCGGCTGGGTCGCCCGGACGCCGCCGAGCCGCGCCCCGGAGAGCCGGGCGAGGGCCTCGGGGTCCTGGGGCAGGGCAACCACCTCGACGTCGTCGAGCTCGCCCGCCCAGCGGGCGGCGCTGCCGTCCGCCGCGAGGACGGTGTCCGCCCCGAGCCGCTCGATCTCGGCCGCGGTCGTGTCGGCGGCCGTCGTGCCGGCCTCTGTCGCTCCTGCCGCGCCGGACTTCCCCGCGTCCCCGGCGGTGTCCGCGGCCCCGGCGGCGCCCTCGGTCCGACTGCCGCCGGCCGCCGACCCGCCGTCGGACGCGGACGGGCTGAGCAGCAGCGGCGTGCCCAGCGCCACCGCCACCGACGAGGCGCGCGCCTGCGCCGCCAGGTCGCCCGCGGGTGCGACGACGACCACGCGGGCCCGCTGGAACAGCGCCCGGCTCGTCGCCGTCGCGAGGGGTGCGCCGCCTGCCCCAGGTACGACCGTGACCCCGGTGGGCCGGGCCACGTGCGCGGCCGGCTGCTCCCCGGTCGGCTGCTCACCTGCCCGGGGTGCGCCTCGGTCGGCGGAGTCCCGCCCGGCGTCCGCGCCTGCGGTGCAGGCGGCGAGCGCGAGGATGGGGACGAGCAGCAGCACGTGCGGCCGCGACATGGGACCTCTCGGGGAGTCGCGCGGGAGGGACGGGACGCGGGACGTGCCGCGGCTGTCAGGGTAGGCGCGCGCCAGCACCCGGCGGGGGAGGCGGCCGCGGTGCAGGGGGCGCGCCGTCACCCGGTGCCTACCTCCGGCGACGCGCGCCGTGTCAGGGAACACGGCTGCTGGCGGGTGCGCAGCCCTGCGGCGGGCAGGAGGGCGTGCGTCCGGGGCGGGACCGTCCGCCGCGTGCGCAGCTCGGGACGAGGAGGGCAGGCATGGACCAGGACGCGGGCGGTCGGCCGGAGCCGGGGCCTGGTGCAGCGCCCGGGGCGCTGCCGGACACGGCGATGATGTCGGGCAGTGACGAGGGCGGACCGGGCGAGCGCCTCCCCAACCCGCCGTTGACGGACGATGAGCGCGCGATGCTGCAGGCCCTCGCCACGCACGACCAGCCGGTCGTCGACGCGGTCGAGGACAGCGTCGCGGCCGCCGACGCGGCTCAGGACGACACCCCGCTCCCGGGCACTCCCACGCGGCGGGGCGACGACCCCCTCGACCCGGTCTTCCGTCAGCCCCCGGACTGAGCAGTCCCCGGACGTGCCCGCCCCGGAGCACGTGCGCCCACGCGCCCCCCTCCGCCCTGGCGGTGGGCCTACCGCCTCCGCCCGGCGCCGTCAGCGTCCATCAGCCCGGCGAGGACGGTGGTGGTGAGGGCGGTCAGCTGCGCGACCTGCTCCCGCGTGAGCCGGTCGAACACCAGCCGGCGGACCTCGGCGACGTGGCCCGGCGCGACGTCGACCAGCACCTGGCGACCGCTGTCGGTGAGTCGGGCGAGCTGGCCGCGCCGGTCCTCCGGCGACGGCGAGCGCTCGACCCAGCCCCGCTCCTCCAGGCTGGCGACGGCGTGCGAGAGGCGGCTCAGCGACGTCGCGCTGAGCCGGGCCAGCTCGCTCATGCGCATCTGCTGCGCGGGGGCGTCGGAGAGCATCGCCAGGATCTGGTAGTAGACGTGGCTGATGCCGGCGTCCTCGCGCAGCTGGCGGTCGAGCGCCTGCGGGAGCAGCCCGAGCAGCCGCACCAGCGGCAGCCACGCGGCCATCTCCTGCTCGTCGAGCCAGCGGGGCTCGGCGCTCGTCTCGGTGCTCATCGGGTGCTGCGGGTCCCGCCTCGCCAGGGCGTGTGTGCGCCGGCCGTGTCGGACGGCGCAGACGGTACGCACCGGCGCGACACCCCGCACCACCACACACCGGCGCGACGCCCCGCACCACCGCGCACCGGCGCGACGCCCGGCACCACCACGCACCGGCGCGACGCCCGGCACCACCATGCACCGGCGCGACGCCCGCACCAGCACCCCGGAGCCCGCACCGCACCTCGCCCCTGTCCCGGACCGTGCCGGGCGCACCGGCTCTAGCCTCCCGCCGTGCGCAGACTTCTCCAGGGTTCCGGACCTTCGCCTTCAGCGGCAGCCTGCTCGACGTCGCGATCGGGCTCGCGATCGGGGCGGCGTTCGCGACCGTCGTGGAGTCCCTCGTCGACAACGTCATCCTGCGCCTCGTCGCGGCGCTGTTCGGCGAGCCGCAGTTCGACGTCGAGGTCCCCGTCGGTTCGGGCAGCATCCTGCTCGGCGCCTTCCTCACCGACCTCGTGTCCTTCCTGCTGCTCGCCCTGGTCGTGCTGTTCCTCGTCAAGGCGGTCAAGCGCGCGACGGGCAAGGAGGCCGCGGGCGCGCAGGGCAACCGCGAGTGCGACCACTGCAAGAGCTTCATCCCGGTCGACGCCGGCGTCTGCATGTTCTGCACGCGCGACGTCGAGCCGCTCGTGGAATGACTCCCGACCCGGCGCCGTTGCCGAGTACCTTGAACATTCAACCAGCGCCGAGGAGCACGACATGGGCATCCACCGCCTCAACCACGCCGTCCTGTACGTCCGGGAGGCCACCCGCAGCGTCGCCTTCTACCGCGACGTCCTCGGCTTCGAGGTCAAGGCTGAGATCGCCGGTGGCGCCGCCGCGTTCCTGCAGGCGCCGGGCTCGACGAACGACCACGACCTCGGCCTGTTCCAGGTGGGCGCGCAGGCCGGCGCGTCCGCGGCCGGGCGCGCCACGGTCGGCCTCTACCACCTGGCGTGGGAGGTCGAGACGCTCGCCGACCTCGAGGAGCACCAGGAGCGGCTGGCCCGGGCGGGGGCGCTCGTCGGCGCCTCCGACCACGGCACGACCAAGAGCCTCTACGCGCAGGACCCGGACGGCCTGGAGTTCGAGGTCGTGTGGATCGTCCCGGCCGCACTGCTCACCGACGACGCCGTCGCGAAGGGCAAGGGCCGCCCGCAGCCGCTCGACCTGGCGCGGGAGAAGGATCGGTACGGCGCCGACACCCGCGGCGGGCTCGGCATCTCGGTGCCCCTGGGCGTGACCGTCTAGATCGACACGCCCTCGGCCACCACGACGTCGAGGCGGCCGGTGCGCACGTCGTACACGCACCCGAGCACGGGCACGCCCGCGCGCAGGTAGGGCAGGGAGCGCACGCGCTGCACGTCATGCGCGAGCGTCGCCAGCTGGTCGTCGATGGTCGAGAACTCCAGGCTGCGGCTGTCGATGCCGGTGCGCTCGGCGATGAGCCGGTGCACGGTCGCGTCGTCGGTCCTCGCCATGCCGCAGTCGGTGTGGGCCACGACCAGCACCCGCTCCACGCCGAGCAGGTGGTGGGCGACCACCAGACTGCGCAGCACGTCGTCGGTCACCCGGGCGCCGGCCGTGCGCAGGATCTTCGCGTCACCCCGGCTCAGGCCCAGCATGAGCAGCGGGTCGATCCGCGAGTCCATGCACGTGATGACGGCCAGGCCCTGCGCCGCGCGTCCGGGCATGCCCTGGTCGCGGTAGGTCGGCGCGAAGGCGGCGTTGGCAGAAAGGACGTCGTCGAAGGCACCCACGACACGATCCTGTCAGCCGGGCCTCCCCACCTCCCGCAGCCCGCCCGACGGCGTCACGACGGCCTGCACCGGGACGTCGTGCTCCTCCCGCGGCAGCCGGTCGAGCAGCTCGCCGTCGTGCAGCAGCGCGACGGTCCGCCCGCGCCCGCCGGCCGCGACCCGGGCGAGCGACCGGTCGTAGCTGCCACCGCCGCGCCCGAGGCGGGTGC
>JALYMN010000193.1 GCA_030773675.1 Actinomycetota bacterium | reverse complement strand
GTCGATGTAGGCGGGGGTGAGGCCGCGGTTGCGCAGGTGCTGCAGGTGCCGCTGCTGCACCAGCTGGCTGAACGAGTCGGTCAGCACCGGCCAGTGCAGCACCTCATGCCCGGCGAGCACCCGGCGCTGCTCCGTCTCCCCGGCGGCGCCGGCCGTGCCGTTCCACACCATCTCGTGCTCGGTGCACATGACGAGCAGCCGGCCGTGGCGCGTCGTCGCCCACACCCGCAGCCCGTCGGCCCAGCTCACGACGCACCGCCGGGCGCGTGCTGCGCCGTCGCAGTCAGCGTGTCGAGCAGGTCGGCGGCGGCGAGCAGCGCCGCGGCGACCCGCCGGGCCTCGACGGCGTCCGCGCCGCGCTCGCTCATCCGGCCGTCGTAGAACACCGCCGGCGGCTCGAGGCTGACCTTGCCCTCGTGGTAGCTCTCGCTCTGCTCCACGTAGGCCGCGGCCGGATCGGCCGTTGACACGTGCTGGCGGAAGTGCACCACCGAGGCCACCTCATGGTCGCGGTATCGAGGGTCGTAGCTGTCGTAGGCGTGGCCGGCCGGCAGCGCGCACCACGGCGGGCAGGGCGGCGGGGACGACGGACGGGAGGCGTCGGCGAGGGCTTCCTGCTCTCGCAGCAGACGATGCGCCCGCTGCAGCTCCAACGGACTGAGCGTGCCGTCAGCCACGCTCGGCCGCCTCGGCCAACTCGAGCAGGTGCCGCGCGACCTCGCGGGCCTGCTGCGGCGTGAGGAAATCGTCGTAGGTCGCGGCGAGCTGCAGGCCGGCGTCGAGCGGCTGGCCCGGCGTGCGGCAGCCGGCGAGTTTCATGGTCACGCTGGCCACGGTCCGCTCGTCGGAGGTGTAGTAGCGGGTCGCGTCGACCGGCTCGAGGTCGATCCGGGTGGCCCAGACGGGGTCCTGCGGGAGCCGACGGGCGGTCGTGGTCGTCATAGGAGGCTGCCTCACGAGGTCGGAGGACTCGCCGGACAACCCGACGAGTTGCGCTCCCGTTGGGCACGCTCAGGACGCCTAAGCGCACAGCGCTCCCGCGGGGAACACCCCGAAGATGGAGGGCGAGCCGCTGCGCAGTCGGCCGTCCGTGCGAGAGCCAGCGGCCGCCAAGCGGGCGGCGGCTGCCGCGCGGCGAGCGGGCAACGTGCCTGGCGGGCAGGGCTAGCGGGTGGGGGCGGTCGGCGCCCCCCACCCGCGTCTGCGGCCTCGGTCAGAGCGCTTGCAGGCACGCCTCGACGTGGTCGAGGCCCCTGCCGACCGCGGAAGCGGAGGTCGTGCGACTGCTCCGAGGCGCAGGTCGTACGACTGCCCCGGACGGAGCAGCCGCGGGTCACTCGACCGGGTCTGCTGCGGACCGCCGAGACAGGGAACCCTGCCGCCATGGCAGCAACTCCCGCGCCCGACGACCGTCGGCCGCCCCCCGTGACCCCGGTCGGGTCGCGGCTGTGGGGCACGCACTCCGGCGACCTCGACCGGCCGTCGGTCCTGCTGCCGCAGGGCGAACGGCGGCAGAGGGATCGCCGAGCAGGCTGAGCCGACGCGCAGGGCTCAGCCCTCCGGCGTCCGCTCGTTGTACGTCCCCGCGCGCTCCTGGCCGCTGAGCGCGGCGATCCGGTCCATGAGGTCGTCGGTCAGCCGCCGGCGCTGCGCGGCCGCGGACCCCTGGCCGGCGTAGTCCTGCGGCCGGACGACGGGCCCGATGCGCACGGCCACCCGCGCGATCCGCAGCCGGTGCGAGCCCACGGGCTGGACGCGGTCGGTGCCGACCAGCCCGACGGGCAGCACCGGGGCGCCGGAGGTCAGGGCCAGCCACGCGATCCCCGTGCGCCCGCGGTAGAGCCTGCCGTCCCGCGACCGGGTGCCCTCGGGGTAGATGCCGCACGCCCAGCCGCGGTCGAGCACCTCCAGCGCGGTCTGCAGCGCGGCGCGGGCCTCCACGGACTCGTCGCGAGGCACGGGCACCGCGCCGAGCGCGGTGAACACCAGCCGCTGCAGCCGGCCGCGCAGGCCGGTGCCGGTGAAGTACTCGCTCTTGGCGAGGAACGTCACCCGCCGCTCCGCCACCGCCAGCGGGATGACGAAGCTGTCGATAAAAGACAGGTGGTTGCTGGCGACGAGCAGGGGCCCGGTGCGCGGGATGTGCTCGGTGCCGCTGATCTCCGGGCGCCACCCCAGGCGGAACAGGCTCGCCAGCAGCCAGCGGGCGAAGACATAGATCACGGGCGGCACCCGTCGCAGGGCAGGACGACGGGCCGCACGCGCTTCTCCACGGGGCCCGATCATGCCCGAGGGGCCGAGAGGCCGCGCGGGCGCCCGTCCCGGAGCCGTCAGCGCCCTCGTCCCGGGCGTCCCGGTCCTCGTCCTGGGCGTCCCGGCCGGCGGCGCGCGGCCTGCGCCCGCCGGCCAGGTGCGGCAGCTGCCGCGCATGCCCGACGACTCCCCGCCCGACCGCGTCCGCACCGGCGACCGCTTCCTGGTCATCGCCGAGGACGTGATCTACGTGTCGTGGCGGTGCTGCTCGCCGCCAGCGCACTGGTGGTCCTCGTGCGCGCCGTGATCGGGGTGCAGAGCACCGCTGTCGGACGCCGAGGACGCCATGGTCGACGTGCTCGATGCACTGCTGCTGGTGTTCATCTTCGTCGAGCTGCTCTACGCCGTCCGCACCACGCTGAAGGAGCGGCAGATCGTCGCCGAGCCGTTCCTCATCGCGGGGATCCTCACCGCGATGAGGAGATCATCGTGCTGTCGGTCAAGGCCGCCAACGACTACGTGACCAAGGGGCCGGAGTTCGCGCGCGCCGTGACCGAGATCGGCGTGCTCGGCCTGCTCGTCGTCGTCCTGTCGCTGTCGGCGGTGCTGCTGCGGCGCAAGGAGAAGGAGCCGGAGGAGAACTCCGGCGGCGAGGACGACCCGGGCCGCACTCCCGCCGAGGGCGCGGCGGCCGCCGCGGCGTCGTAGGACCAGCCGGCGCGGTCAGCGGGCCCGGCGCACCAGCCCCTCCTGGACGACGGAGGCGACCCGGCGGCCGTCGGCAGTCCAGATCCCGCCGCGGGCGAGCCCGCGGCCGTGCCCGGTCCACGGCGCCTGCTGGTCGTAGAGCCACCACTCGTCGGCGCGGAACGGCTCGTGGAACCACATCGCGTGGTCCAGGCTGGCGCCGGCGATGTCGCCGGTGCCCCACGACAGGCCGTGCACCCGCACGGTCGTCTCGAGCAGGGTGATGTCGCTGGCGTAGGCCACCACGCAGACGTGCAGCACCGGGTCGTCCGGCATCCGCCCGTCGGCGCGCATCCACACCGTCGTTCGGTCGGACGTCTCGGCGCGACGGCGGGCGAGCAGCGGCGGCTCGCCGACGTAGCGCAGGTCGAGCGGGCGCGGCCGCCGGTAGTAGTCGGGCAGCTCCGCCTCGACCGCCCGCAGGTGGTCCTCGAGCCGCGGCAGACCATCGGCGGCCGGGACGTCGGGCATCGGGTCCTGGTGGGCGAAGCCGTCCTCGTGCACGTGGAACGACGCCGCCAGGTTGAAGATCGCCCTGCCGTGCTGGACGGCGACCACCCGCCGCGTGGTGAACGAACGGCCGTCGCGGATCCGGTCGACCTCGTACACGATCGGCAGCGACGGGTCGCCCGGCCGCAGGAAGTACGCGTGCAGCGAGTGCACCGGCCGGTCCTCCGGCACCGTGCGGGCAGCCGCCACGAGCGCCTGCGCGGCGACCTGCCCGCCGAACACGCGCTGCCCGCTGACCCGCGGCTGTCGCCCGCGGAACAGGTCGAGCTCGATGCGCTCCAGGTCCAGCAGCCCCAGCACCTCGTCGAGCGGCGTCACCGGTTCCCCTCCCGCCCGTCCTTGAGTCGCAGCACGCCCTCCTGGACGACGGACACCACGCGCCGGCCGTCGCGGGTCGTGATCGCCCCGCGGGCGAGACCCCGTCCGCTGCCGCCCCACGCCGAGTGCTGCTCGTAGAGGAACCACTCGTCCGCGCGGAACGGTCCGTGGAACCACATCGCGTGGTCCAGGCTGGCTCCCGCCGCGAGGTCGGTGTCCCAGGTCAGGCCGTGCCGCACCAGCACGGCGTCCAGCAGGGTCATGTCGCTGGCGAACGCGGCGGCGCACACGTGAACGAGCGGGTCGTCGGGCAGCGGCTGGGTCGTGCGCATCCACAGCCGGACGTCGTCGTGCCCGGCCCCGCCGCGCGCCCGCACGAGCTGCGGCGGCTCGGTGACCGGCCGCGCGTCGATCGGGTTGGACGGCGACCACCACGCGTGCGCGGCCCCGCCGACCGGGCGCAGCAGCTCCTCCATCGTCGGCAGCGTGTCGGGGTCGGGGGCGTCGGGCGCCTGCTCCTGGTGGGCGAGGCCGTCCTCGTGCTCGGCGAAGGAGGCCTGCAGGTTGAAGATCGCCTTGCCGCGCTGGATGCCGACCACCCGGCGCGTGGTGAACGACCGGCCGTCGCGGATTCGGTCGACCCAGTAGACGATCGGCAGCGTCGGGTCGCCCGGCCGCAGGAAGTAGGCGTGCAGGGAGTGCACCGGCCGCTCCGCCGGCACCGTGCGCCCCGCGGCGACGAGCGCCTGCCCGGCCACCTGGCCGCCAAAGACGCGCTGGCGCTGCTCCTGCGGCTGCCGCCCGCGGAACACGTCGTGCTCGATCCGCTCGAGGTCGAGCAGCTCGACCAGGCCGGCAGCGCGCACGGCGCCGATCATGCCCGGACCGCTCAGCGCTCGGTCACCCGCCCGTCGCGGACTCGGTCACCCGCCCGCCCTGCACCCGGAGCGTCCGGGTCACGCGCACCGCCTCGAGCAGCCGGCGGTCGTGCGACACGAGCAGCAGCGTGCCCTCGTAGGCGTCGAGCGCCTGCTCGAGCTGCTCGATCGCCGGCAGGTCGAGGTGGTTGGTGGGCTCGTCGAGCACGAGGCAGTTCACGCCGACGGCCTGCAGCAGCGCGAGCCCGGCCCGGGTGCGCTCGCCCGGCGACAGCGACCCGGCCGGGCGGTCGACGTGGTCGGCGCGCAGCCCGAACTTGGCGAGCAGCGTCCGCACCTCGGACGCCGGCCACTCCGTCACCTCCTCGACGACCTCGACGACCGTCTGCCCGCCCCGGAACCGCGACCGCGCCTGGTCGACCTCGCCGAGCCGGACGCCGCTGCCGAGCGACTGCCGCCCGGCGGTGAGCGGCACCCGGCCGAGCAGCGCGCCGAGCAGCGTCGTCTTGCCGGCGCCGTTGGGCCCGACGAGGGCGACCCGCTCGGCCCAGGAGAGCTCGAGGTCCACCGGGCCGAGGACGAAACCGGCGCGGTCCACGACCGCCTGCGCGAGCGTCGCGACGACGTCGCCCGAGCGGGGGGCGGTAGCGATGCGCAGCTGCAGCTGCCACTCCCTGCGCGGCTCCTCGACCTCGTCGAGGTGCTTGAGCTGGCTCTCGATCGTCTTCACCCGGGACGCCGCGTGTGTCGCCGCCTCGATGCGCGCGCCCTTGCCGGCCCGGTCGTTGTCGGGCATCCGGCGCTTGGCCCGCAGCGCGCCGCGCGCCGCCTGCTCGCGCTGCCGCTGCGCCTGCTGCACGAGCGCGGTGCGCTTGTCCTCGTACTCGTCGTAGGCGTTGCGCGCCTGCCGCCGGGCGACCGCCCGCGCCTCGAGGTAGGCCTCCCAGCCGCCGTTGTAGAGCCGCGCAGTGCGGCTCGGCGCGTCGAGGTCGAGCACGC
>JALYMN010000192.1 GCA_030773675.1 Actinomycetota bacterium | reverse complement strand
CCCGCGGGCTGGGGCTCCGGCGCGACCCCGTCCGGCTGCGCGGCCGGCCGGCCGGCGTCCGGGCCCTCGACGGAGGCGGGCAGCGTCGCGCTCTCGGCGGTCAGCGACTCCTCCTCGACGAAGGCCGCGGGAGCCGCCGAGGGGACCGGCTCGCCCGCCACGCCCACCGGCTGCGCCACCGGCTGCGACGGCGCCTGCACGTCCGGCCCGAAGTCCTCGAGCCCGCCGTCGTCGCCCGCATCGGGCAGCAGCTCCTCGGTGACCACCTCGCCGGGCTGCTCGCCCGGGCCCATCGCGACGGTCTTGGACAGGTCCAGGACCGGCGGTGGCGGCGCCTGCTCGACCTGCACCTCGACGTTGAACAGGAAGCCGACCGACTCCTCCTTGATCGCCTCCATCATGCCGTTGAACAGGTCGAAGCCCTCACGCTGGTACTCCACGAGCGGGTCACGCTGCCCCATCGCCCGCAGGCCGATGCCCTCCTGCAGGTAGTCCATCTCGTAGAGATGCTCGCGCCACTTGCGGTCCATCACCGACAGCAGCACGCGGCGCTCGAGCTCGCGCATGAGCGGCTCGCCGTCCGGACCGGTGCCGAGCGAGGTCTCCCGCTCGTCGTAGGCGCGCTGCGCGTCGTCCTTGAGCTGCTCGGCGAGCGACTCCGACGACAAGACGCTGCGGTCGGCGTCGACCTCCTCGAGCGGCAGGCCCACCGGGTAGAGGGTGCGCAGCGCGGTCCACAGCTGCTCGAGGTCCCAGTCCTCCGGGTAGCCCTCGCTCGTCGCGGCGAAGACGTAGGCCTCGACGGCGTCGTCGACCATGTGCCGGATTTGCTCGTGCAGGTCCGCGCCCTCAAGCACCTTGCGGCGCTCCTCGTAGATGACGGTGCGCTGCCGGTTGAGCACCTCGTCGTACTTGAGGACGTTCTTGCGGATCTCGAAGTTCTGCTGCTCGACCTGCGTCTGCGCCGAGCGGATGGCCCGGCTGACCATCTTCGACTCGATCGGCACGTCCTCGGGGATGTTCAGCCGGTCCATGATGGTCTCGACCGCGCCGGCGTTGAACAGCCGCATGAGGTCGTCGCCGAGGGACAGGTAGAACCGCGACAGGCCGGGGTCGCCCTGCCGTCCCGAGCGGCCGCGCAGCTGGTTGTCGATGCGCCGCGACTCGTGCCGCTCGGTGCCGAGGACGTAGAGCCCGCCGGCTGCGACGACCTGGTCATGCTCGGTCTTGACCGACGCCTGGGCGCGCTCGAGCGCCTCGGGCCACGCCTGCTCGTACTCGACCGGGTGATCGACCGGCGACAGCCCGCGCGAGCGCAGCTCGTCGGCGGCGATGAACTCCGGGTTGCCGCCGAGCATGATGTCGGTGCCGCGCCCGGCCATGTTCGTCGCGACGGTGACCGCGCCCTTGCGCCCGGCCTGCGCGACGATCGTCGCCTCGCGGTCGTGCTGCTTGGCGTTGAGCACCTCGTGGCGGATGCCGCGCTTGTTCAGCTGCGCCGACAGGTACTCGCTCTTCTCGACCGAGATGGTGCCGACCAGCACCGGCTGGCCCGCCTCGTGCTTGTCGGCGATGTCCTCGACGACCGCGTCGTACTTGGCGACCTCGCTCTTGTAGACGACGTCGGGCTCGTCGGTGCGCCGCGGGTCCCGGTTGGTCGGGATCTCCACGACGCCGAGCTTGTAGGTCTGGCTGAACTCGGCGGCCTCGGTGGCCGCCGTACCGGTCATGCCGCCGAGCTTGGCGTAGAGGCGGAAGTAGTTCTGCAGGGTGATCGTGGCGAGGGTCTGGTTCTCGTCCTTGATCTTCACCTTCTCCTTGGCCTCGATGGCCTGGTGCATGCCCTCGTTGTAGCGGCGGCCGGCCAGCACGCGGCCGGTGTGCTCGTCGACGATGAGCACCTCGCCGTTCATGACGACGTACTCCTTGTCCTTGCGGTAGAGCTCCTTGGCCTTCAACGCCTGGTTGAGGTAGCCGACCAGCGGGGTGTTGACCGCCTCGTAGAGGTTGTCGATGCCGAGCTGGTCCTCGACCTTCTCCACGCCGGACTCGGTGATCGCGACCGTCCGCTTCTTCTCGTCGACCTCGTAGTCGACGTCGCGGACCAGCCGCGGCGCGATGCGGGCGAACTCCTCGTACCACCGCGTCGCCTGGTCGGCGGGACCGCTGATGATCAGCGGGGTGCGGGCCTCGTCGATCAGGATCGAGTCGACCTCATCGACGATCGCGAAGTGATGCCCGCGCTGCACCATCTCGTCCTGGGACCAGGCCATGTTGTCGCGCAGGTAGTCGAAGCCGAACTCGTTGTTGGTGCCGTAGGTGATGTCGCAGGCGTACGACGGGCGCCGCTGGGCCGGCCGCTCGTTGGCCAGGATCACGCCGACGTTCAGCCCGAGGAAGCGGTGCACCCGGCCCATCCACTCGGCGTCGCGGCGGGCGAGGTAGTCGTTGACGGTGACGACGTGGACGCCCTGCCCGGACAGCGCGTTGAGGTAGGCGGGGAGCACGCAGGTCAGGGTCTTGCCCTCGCCGGTGCGCATCTCGGCGATGTTGCCCATGTGCAGGGCGGCCCCGCCCATGACCTGGACGTCGAAGTGGCGTTGGCCGAGCGTGCGGCGCGCGGCCTCCCGGGCCACCGCGAAGGCCTCGACGAGGATCTCGTCGACCGTCTCGCCGTCGTCCAGGCGGGCCCGGAACAGGTCGGTCTGGGTGCGCAGCTCGGCGTCGGTCATGGCGAGGTAGTCGTCCTCGACCGAGTTGACCGCCTCCGCGACGGACTTGAGCCGGCGAACCATCTTGCCCTCGCCGGCGCGGAGCAGCTTCTGCAGGACCACGGTGGTGCTCTCCCATCAACGGTGTGAGCGCCTGGTCGTGCCACGCTCACGCTCCGGGCATCGTAGGCGCTGCCTGCCCGGCAAACGGCTCGCGCGCCGCCTGGGTGCCCGGGCAGAGTGGAGCCGCATGGAACCCGTCTCGATCACCGCCGGCTCTCTCCACCTGCGCCCGTGGGGGCCCTCCGATGTCGACGCGGTCCTTCGCGGCGGCAGCGACGCCCTGACCCAGCGCTGGACGCAGGTCCCCGTGCCCTACACCCGGGCGCACGCCGAGGACTTCGTCGGCGCCTACGTCCCGGAGCAGTGGGCGGACGACGGCGAGCTCGTCTGGGCGGCCTGCGACGCGACGACCGGCGAGCCGCTGGCGAGCGTCGGTCTCCACGCGCCCTCGGCAACGGCGTGCGCGAGGTGGGGTTCTGGTGCCTGCCGGAGGCGCGCGGCCGTGGGGTCGTGCCGGCGGCGGTCCAGGCCGTCGCGCGATGGGCGTTCGCCGAGCTCGGACTGCCGCGGTTGGAGTGGGCCACCGAGATCGGCAACGCCGCGTCGCTGCGGGTGGCGGTCAAGGCCGGGTTCGCGTTCGAGGGCCGCCGACGGGCCTCGCTGCGCCAGCGGGACGGGTCCTTCCGCGACGGGTGGTGGGCGGCGCGGCTGCCGTCCGACGGCCCTGAGGGCGCGCCGCCCGAGCTCCCCAGCCCCGGGCTGCTCACCACGACGACCCCGGGCGGCCGGGCGCTGCACCTGCGCCGGTGGCGACCGGACGACGCGGAGCCGCTCGCCCAGGCGGTTGCCGGCGAGCGGTTCGCACTGCCCCCGCGACCCGACCTCCAGCCACGGGAGCAGGCCCGGTGGTTCGTCAGCGAGCGGGCGCAGGAGGACTGGGCGACGGGCGACGGCGCGCCGTTCGGGGTCTTCGCGCAGGACGGCGCCGTGGTCGGCTCGCTCCAGCTGATCCTGCGGGGACGCCGCCGGCCCGGCATCGCCGAGGTCGGTGTGTGGGTGGCGACGCACGCCCGCCGCTCGGGCACCGCAGCCGCGAGCATCGCGGCCATGCTGGCGTGGGCGGAGCCGGCGCTGGGGCTGGCCCCCATCGAGTGGAACGCCACGCCCGACAACCTCGCGTCGATCGGCCTCGCCGAGCACCTCGGGTTCGTGCGGGAGTCGCTGGCGAGGTCAGCCCTGCCGGGCCCCGTCCCGGGCGAGCGGGACGACTCCGTGGTGCTGGCGCGGCTGGTGGGCTGACGCGCGGGCGTGCTGCGTCCGTGGGCGCCGCCTAGGAGCGGGCTGCCTCCGCGGCGGGCCGGGGCGGTTGCCGGGGGCCCGACAGACCGGCCAGCGCGGGCGGCGGCCGGACGAGCGGGACCGGCGTACGGCGTCAGGTGATCTCGAGCAGCTTCTCGCGGACGGCGTAGACGACCGCCTCCATGCGCGAGTGCAGCTGCAGCTTCTCCAGGATGTTGCGGATGTGGTTCTTCACCGTGTTCTCGCTGATGAAGAGCTCCTTGGCGATGTCGCGGTTGTTGAGC
>JALYMN010000191.1 GCA_030773675.1 Actinomycetota bacterium | reverse complement strand
CCTCCTGCAGGCGGGCGTCGTTGGACCCGTCGCTCCCGCTGGCCGGGCAGCACGCCGGAACACGACGGGCATCATCATCGCGATCTCTTTGCGTCCGGCGCTCTCGAGCAGCTGCCTTCGGCCAGCTTCGCGGACGTCGACGGCTTGAGCGCGCAGCACGTCGGCCAGCGGCGTTCCGCGCTCGACCGCGATGGAGACGCCGTCGACGAACCGGGCCAGCGGCGGCTGCGAGGTGCGCCGGGCCAGGTGCTCCAGCGCCTGGACGAGCGTCGCGCCCGCTCGGGCCTCGGCGAGCGCGCGGCCGAGCTCGCGGCTGAGCTCGCCGGAGGAGATGCGGTGGACCCGCTCGAGCGCTCCCACCGGACCCTCGCCCGCGCCGACGGCCAGGGCGAGCAGCTCCGCCACGGTCGGGAACTCCTCGAGCATGCGTTGCTCGCGCCGCGCGACCTGCCGGCTCAGCCAGCGGTCGCGGCCCAGGACGCCGCCCAGCGTGAGCGTCACGGCGGCGCCGAGCAGCCCGACCGGCCCCGGCCCCCCGCCGGTGAGCAGGGACATCACTCCCAGGCCCAGCGCGACGGCCAGTCCGAGTGCTCCCCAGACCACCTGCTCGGCGCGGAACTGCTCCAGCGTGGTGCCGTCGCCCAACGCCTCCAACCGTCGCCGCACGCCGGTGACACCACCGACCCAGCGCTCGACGAGCGCGACCGCGTCGCCCAGGACCGGGGCGAGCAGCCGCTCCAGCGTCGGGAACGGGGTCAGCGCGCTGCTCTGGTCGAGCAGTCGGCTGCGCCGTGGCGCGTCGCGCAGATACGGGCCGAGCCGGTCGTCCAGGCGCGGGCGGCGCGCGGCCGGCGTGCCGAGCAGAGCCAGGCACAGCCCGCCGCCGGCCAGCAGTCCCAGGCCCGCGCCCTGAACCGCGCTCACCGCAGCACCCGACGCTCGACCGGCAGCCGGGCGATCCGCATCATCACCCGGTAGGCGACCAGCGACAGCCCGAGCCCGCCGAGCAGCACGACCGTGCCGGCCGGGCTGCGGTAGGCCTCGACCGCGGTGGGCTTGCTGGACAGCAGGAGCAGCAGCACCCAGGGCGCGCACACCGCGAGGCGGGCCGCGTTGACCGTCCAGCCCTGGCGGGTCTCGAGCTCGGACCGCGTGCGCGCGTCCTCGCGCAGGAACGCCGACAGCGTGCGGAGCAGCCGCCCGAGGTCGGTGCCGCCGACGTCGCGGGCCATGCGCAGCGCCTCCACGACCCGGTCCCCGACCGGGTCCGCCAGGTTGGCCTTGAGCCGGTCCAGGCTCTCGCCGAACCGCCCCGTCGCCCGGTAGTCCTCGCCGAACCGCCGGAACGGCGAGCGCAGCTGCTCCGGCCCGCGCTCACCCAGCTGGCTGAGCGACTCCGGCAGTGACAGCCCAGCGCGGACACCGCTGGCCAGGTTGTCGACCGCCTCGGGCCACACCTCGCGCAGCTCGGTGCTGCGCCGACCGCGCCGTCGGCGGACCAGCAGCAGAGGTACGGCGGCGGCGAACGCGCCGAACAGCAGCCCGAGCAGCGGCACACGCGACGTCGCGAGCACCAGCACCCCGGCGAGCACCCCGAGGACCACGCTCACCCCGGCCAACTGCACCGGCGACACGCCCTCGATGCCCGCCTGCGCCAGCAGGTCACGAGTGCGCTCCTGCCAACCGAGACCCCGCCGCCGGACGGGTGCGGGCGTGCGCGACCGCCACACCAGCAGACAGCCCAGGCCGAACAGCAGGCCCAGCAGCGCGCCCATCAGCCCTCCTGCCGCAGCAGAGCGGGCAGATCGAGCCCGGCCCAGACGAACCGCTCCGGGTACGGCGGATAGCCGTCGGCGCGGACCAGCCGTTCACCGCGCGTGACGAACAGGTCCGCCGTCTCGACGACGTCGCCCTCCACCCGCCCCGGCACCGCCACGATCTCGCGCACCCGACGGTGGCCGGCGCCGTCCTTCGCCACGTGCACCACGATGTCGATGCAGGCGGCCACCGTCGGCACGACGAAACGGTGTCCCACGTTCTCCCCCGCCAGCAGCGGAAGCGTGCACAGCTTCACGATGGCCTCACGAGCCGAGTTCGCGTGCAGCGTGCACATGCAAGGCAGACCCGAGTTGAGCGCGATGAGCAGGTCCAGACACTCCTCCTGGCGCACCTCGCCCACCACGATCCGGTCGGGCCGCATGCGCAGCGCCTCCTTGACCAGGCGGCGCAGCTGGATCGCGCCCG
>JALYMN010000190.1 GCA_030773675.1 Actinomycetota bacterium | reverse complement strand
GCTGCAGGACGTTCGCTTCCAGCGCCTGGGCGTGCGTCGCATGCGCGTCGTGGTCCCCTACGACGTGGCTCTGGACGCGCGTGGGCTGGCGCGCTACGCGCCCGTGCTGGACCTTGCCCGGGCGCGTCGCGTCCGTGTCCTACCACCTCGTGCGCCGGGTGTTCCCCGGACGCTAGCTCGTGGCGCTCGACGTGCTGGACCAGCCGGGGTTGACGGCCATGTGCAGGCCTTTCGCCGCTTCGCGAAGAGGCCGCGGATCTTCGGCCTGCACAACTACCTCGACGTCAACAACTTCGGCAACACCTCGATCCGGCGGCTCAAGGGCGCGACCGGTCGCGGTGCGAAGGTGTGGCTGACCGAGACGGGCGGAATCGTGCGCTTCGCCCACACCCGCCCCTACGACGAGCGGCGCGCCGCACGGGCCACCCGCCACCTGTTCCGTCTCGCCGCCCAGCATCGGGTGGCCCGTGTCTACCTCTACATGTGGACGGGCGCGCCGCTTGGCTCCCGGTGGGACTCGGGGATCGTGGCGGCCAGCGGCCGCTCCCGCCCCGCGCTCAACGAGATCGAGCGGCTGCTCGGGCGGCCCCGCACGCGGCTGGTGTCGGCGCCGCTTGAAAACTGACCCCCCTCCGCCGGACGAAACTGACCCCCTCGGGCGGTCGGCGGAGCTGTCCGGGGTGCTGCTGAGCCTCGTCGTCGAGAACGACGACGAGGGGGCGGCGAAGGGGTGGTCGGGGTGGAGCAGTGGGCTGAGTTGCGGCGCGAGCACTTCGTCGGCCGGGTGTCGATCAAGGAGCTGGCGCGGCGGACGGGGCTGTCGCGCAACACGATCCGCGGCGCGCTGCGCAGCGACCGGCCACCGAGCTACGCGCGGACGCCGACCGCGACCAAGCTCGAGCCGTTCAAGACCGAAATCCACCGGCTGCTGCGCGACGACCCCGCGGTGCCCGGCGTCCGCGTCCGCGAACTGCTCGAGCCGCTCGGGTGCACCGCGGGCAAGACCGTCGTTGACGACTACTTGCGCGAGGTCCGCCCGCTGTTCGCGCCGCCCGCGCGGACGTTCCAGCGGACGGCCTACCGGCCCGGGGAAGTCTGTCAGTTCGACGTCTGGCAGCCGCGCGCCGAGGTGCCGGTCGGGCACGGCCAGACGCGCCGCGGCTGGGTTGTCATCGCGTGCTTGGGCTTCAGCCGCGCCGGCGCCGGCGTCCTGGTGTTCAGCAGGCAGACCGAGGACCTGCTCGCCGGGGTCGCCGGCTGCCTGGAGCGCCTGGGAGCCCTACCCAAGGTGCTCGTTTGGGACCGCCAAGCCGGCATCCACGGCCACGGTGGCCGGCCCTCGGAGGCGTTCGCCGCGTTCTGCGGACAGCTCAAGACCGGTTGGCGGTTCTGCGAGCCGGCCGACCCGCAGGCCAAAGGCGCCGTTGAGCGCCTGCAGGGCTACGCCGAAACGAACTTCGAGCCCGGCCGGCGGTTCGCCAACGAGCTCGACTTCCAAGACCAGCTCGACGCGTGGTTCGACAAGGTCAACGCGCGGACGCACAAGACGCTCAGGGCCCGGCCGGTCGACCGGCTGCGCGACGAGCACGCGGTCATGGCGCCCCTGCCGGCCGAGCTGCCCGACGTCGCGCGGCGCTGGACGATGCGCGTCCCGCCCGACCCGCACCTGCGTTTCGACACCAACGACTACAGCCTCGACCCGGCGTTGGTCGGCCGGCGCGTCGAGGTTCGCGTCGACCAGCGCACGGTGACCGCAGTCGCGCTGGACACCGGCGAGCTGGCCTGCCAGCACGCCCGGGGCTTCGCTCGGCACCGCACGATCACCGCCTTCGAGCACGCCCGCGCCCTCAAGGCCGGGCGTCGAGCCCCGGGCGACCCGCCGGTCGAGGTCCGCCCGCTGGCTCGCTACGACGCCCTGATCGCATGACCCGCGCTTCGGCAGAGCTGGCGCATCTGTTCCGCCAGCTCAAAGCGCCCGCCGCCGCCCGGGCGCTGCCCAAGCTCGCCGACCGCGCCCGTGCCGAGGAGTGGTCCTACGAGCAGTTCGCCGCCGCGCTGCTGAAGACCGAGACCGACTCGCGCGACAGCCACGGCGGCCAATCGCGCATCAAGGCCGCGAAGTTCCCCGCGCGCAAGACGCTCGAGGAGTTCGACTTCGCGTTCCAGGCCTCGCTGCGGCGCGAGACGGTGCTGCATCTCGGCCAGCTCGACTTCCTGCACGGGCGCGAAAACATCGTCTTGCTCGGCCCGCCCGGCACCGGCAAGACCCACCTCGCGATCGCGCTCGGCATCCGCGCCTGCCTGGCCGGCCAGCGCGTCGCGTTCAAGACCGCCACCGAGTGGGTCGCCCTGCTCACCGACGCCCAGCGCCACGGGCGCCTCGACGCCGAGCTGGACCGCCTGCAACGCACGCCGCTGCTCATCGTCGACGAAGTCGGCTACATCCCGTTCGACCCACAGGCCGCCAACCTCATGTTCATGCTCGTCTCGCGCCGCTACGAACGCGCGTCGCTGATCGTCACCAGCAACAAGCCGTTCAGCGCTTGGGGTGAGATCTTCGGCGACGAAGTCACCGCCGCCGCGATGATCGACCGGCTCGTCCACCACGCCGAGATCCTGGCCCTCAAAGGCGACTCGTACCGCCTACGCGACCGCGACCTCGCCCGCCCCGCCTCCCCGCCCGGCGATTGACCGCCCGCGGCGAGCGCCGCTCCGGCTCGCCCTCCGGGCTTCGCCTCCGCGACGCCCGCCGCGACCCCGACCGGGGTCACTTTTCGAACGGCGCTACGGGGTCAATTTTCAAGCGGCCTTGACAGCTGCCACACGTCCCCCGGATCGCGCCGTTCCCGACCCGCCCTCCGCGCAAGCGGCGGCGTCAGGCCATGAGGGGCATCCAGGGGGCATTCCCTGCATACTCGGGTGATGACGGCCGAGCTCCTCGTCTTCGAGGGTTGGCCTTGGCCAGGACCGCGTCCGGTCCCTCGCCGAGGGCTCCTCGTCCAGGCGAAGCCCCCACGGCCATCCCTCTCGCCCACGACGACAGGCCCAGGTGATCGAACGTGACGCCATTCCCCCGTCTTGTGCTCGCCGTCGCGGCGCTCCTGGGCCTCGCCGGCACGGCGACCGCCAGCCACATTCCGGGGCAGCCCTGCGCCGGCTGCGCCTCGCACGCGAACTGGCCGAGGATCACCGGAGTGCTGCGCAAGGCCAAGCATCGCGCGGGCGAGTTCACTGGGACGCGCCGCTCGGACGAACTGCTGGGACACCATGGCTCTGACGTGCTGC
>JALYMN010000189.1 GCA_030773675.1 Actinomycetota bacterium | reverse complement strand
GCCCGAGGACCCGCCCACGGCCGGCGCGCGGCAGCGGGCCGGCGAGGTCGGGGTGGCCGCGGTCGAGCCGTCGACCGGTGCCGCGCTGCGGCTGCTCGCCGCGGTCGCCGGCGCGCGCACGGTGGTGGAGGTGGGCACCGGGGCCGGCGTCTCCTCACTGTGGCTGCTGCGCGGCATGCGGCCCGACGGCGTGCTCACGTCGATCGACAGCGACGGCGAGTACCAGCGGCTGGCCCGCCGCTCGCTGACCGAGGCCGGCGTGCCGAGCGGGCGGGCGCGGCTGATCACCGGTCGGGCGCTCGAGGTGCTCCCCAGGCTGTCCGACCGCAGCTACGACATGGTCTTCCTCGACGCGGCGCGCTCGGAGAACGACGAGTACCTCGATGCCGCGCTGCGGCTGCTGCGCCCGGGCGGCGTGGTGGCCTTCGCCGGCGCCCTCGCCGGCGGGCGGGTGAGCGACGCGTCGTCGCGCGACGCGGAGGCGGTGGCGCTGCGCGAGCTGTCCCGGCGGGTGCGGGAGGAGGCACGGCTCGTCCCGGCGCTGCTCCCGGTGGGCGGCGGACTGCTCGTGGCGGCGCTCACCGGCTGACCTCCGCCCTTGTCTTGACCTGTTCCAGACAAGGGGTACCGTCCGTCCCGTGGACGTCGCCGAGCACCTGCGCCGGGCAGGACTGCGGGTCACCACCCCGCGCCTGGCGGTGTACGACGCCGTGGCCGCCGCGCCCCACGCCGACACCGACACGGTGGCGGCCGCGGTGCGCGCCCGGCTCGGCTCGGTCAGCACGCAGGGCGTGTACGACGCGCTGCGCGTGCTCACCGAGCAGGGCCTGCTGCGCCGGATCGAGCCTGCCGGTTCCCCGGCGCGTTACGAGACGCGGACCGGGGACAACCACCACCACGTGGTCTGCCGGTCCTGCGGCACGACCGGCGACGTCGACTGTGCCCTGGACCTGGCTCCGTGCCTGCAGGCCTCGGACACGCACGGCTTCGTCATCGACGAGGCGGAGGTCGTGTACTGGGGCCTCTGCCCCGCCTGCCAGGCCCGCCGCCCGTCGGAGCGTCCCTGACGGCCCGCTCCACCGCTCGTCCGGTCCGCGACCCGCAGTCCCCGCAGTCCCCGTCCCGAGGCACCAGAGGGAGAAGCATGACCCAGGCGCAGCCGCGCAACGCCCCCGGCAACCTGACCACGCGTCAGGGGCACCCGGTCGAGAACAACCAGAGCAGCCGCACCATCGGTGCTCGTGGGCCGGCGACGCTCGAGAACTACCACCTCATCGAGAAGATCTCGCACTTCGACCGCGAGCGAATCCCCGAGCGCGTCGTGCACGCGCGCGGCTTCCTTGCCCACGGTGAGTTCGAGCCCACCGGGATGTGCGGCGACGAGCCGATGTCGACGTACAGCCGGGCAAAGGTGTTCACCCAGGGCACGAAGACGCCCGTCAGCCTGCGGTTCTCGACCGTCATCGGCGGCCGCGACTCCTCCGAGGCCGCCCGGGACCCGCGCGGCTTCGCCATCAAGTTCTGCACGGAGGAGGGCAACTGGGACCTCGTCGGCAACAATCTGCAGGTCTTCTTCATCCGTGACGCCATCAAGTTCCCGGACGTCATCCACTCGCTGAAGCCGGACCCGGTCACCTTCCGCCAGGAGCCGAACCGCATCTTCGACTTCATGTCGCTGACGCCGGAGGCCATGCACATGCTGACGTTCCTGTTCAGCACGTGGGGCATCCCGAAGGACTACATGCACGTCCGCGGCTCGGCGGTGAACACCTACAAGCTGGTCAACGCCGACGGCAAGGCCGTGCTGTGCAAGTTCCACTTCCTGCCGCGCCAGGGTGAGGTCAACCTCACGCAGGCCGAGGCCAACGAGATCCAGGCCACCGAGCTCGGCCACGCGTCGAAGGCGACGTACGAGGCGATCGAGGCCGGGCAGTTCCCGCAGTGGGACGTCTACGTGCAGGTCATGGAGGACGGCGAGCACCCCGAGCTCGACTTCGACCCGCTCGACGACACGAAGTACTGGCCGCGCGACCAGTTCGAGTACCGCCACATCGGCGTGATCACCCTGACGAAGAACGTCGAGGACTTCCACAACGAGAACGAGCAGTCGGCGTTCGGCACCGGCGTGCTCGTCGACGGCCTCGACTTCTCCGACGACAAGATGCTCATCGGCCGCACCTTCAGCTACAGCGACACCCAGCGGTACCGCGTCGGCCCGAACTACCTGCAGCTGCCGGTCAACGCCCCGCGGGCGCGGCCGAACACCAACCAGGGCGGCGGGCAGATGAGCTTCTACCGCGACGGCACCGGCGAGAACCCGCACATCAACTTCGAGCCGAGCTGGAACGGCGGCCTCACCGAGGCGCCGACCGGCGGGAACTGGGACCACCCGCTCTACAACGCGGAGAAGACCAAGGCGACCCTGCCGAAGGAGAACAACTACGGCCAGGCGCGCCGCACGTACCAGGAGTTCGGGCAGCGCGACAAGGACGAGCTGCGCAACAACATGATCGACCTGCTCGGGTCCTGCGACATGCCGATCCGCCAGCGCATGGTCGGCCACTGGCTCCGCGTCGACGAGGGACTCGGCACGGCCATCGCGCAGGGCATCGGCGTCGACCTCGACGACGCCCGAAAGGCGGTCGAGGAGGTCGACCGCTACTGGGCCGAGCGCGGCCGGCCGAACGCCGGCGCGCTGCCGGAGGCCTTCGCCCCGGCGTAGCCGCTGCCCGGACGACGAGAGGCCCCGCACCTGCTGGTGCGGGGC
>JALYMN010000188.1 GCA_030773675.1 Actinomycetota bacterium | reverse complement strand
CGCTGATCAGGCCCGTCGACGTGCCCGTCAGGTCCGCGACCTGGCGGTAGCGCAGCGTCCCGAACAGCACCAGGCCCAGCAGGAGCTGCTCGCACCTGCACAGCGCGGCCGGGTGCTGTAGAGCAGCGCGCCCGAAAAGGCACCCGAGCCGGCGGGGCGCCTGCGTCCCTCCGTTGCCAAAGAACGGCGAGCTGGGCGGCGGCCGACTCGGGTGCGGCCGTCAGGATGCCACCGTTCGGGTCGTCCCCGAAGTGCCCGAGGCCCAGATTGCAGTTGCCGCAGATGACGCCGCGGGCGGCCCCGTGGTGTGGTCGCGGTCCATCACCGGCTGCCGGCCCTCTCACCGTGGTTGCCGCGTGCCGGGGTGCAACGGGTCCACCGAGCGCAGCAGCGCCATGGGACGACCCTCTCGGTCCTCAGGACGGACTCCGACCGGCGCCGAGCGGCCGGACAGGTGTGGTGCCCGTAGCTGCGGAGAAGGCACCGGCCCAGAGGCGCCCTCCGCCGGACCGACTGCTGCTCCACCTGACCGACCTCGGGCGCTCGACGTGCGGCGCGCCCACCGGCCGACCCCCGTTGACCCAGGAGGTCCAGCGATGCGACGTGTTCGACGGGACCGACCGCGCAGCGGCGCCGGCGGCAAGGGGGCTGCGCGGGCCGCGCTGCGGGCCTTCCTGCGCATGGAGGCGTCCGGCGGCATCGTGCTGGTGGCTGCTGCGTTGGTGGCGGTGGTCTGGGCGAACAGTCCGGCGGGAGACCTCTATCAGGCGATCTGGCACATCGAGCTGCGACTGGGGGTAGGCCGGTTCTCCCTCGTCGAGGACCTGCGGCACTGGGTGAACGACGCCTTGATGGTGCTGTTCTTCTTCGTCGTAGGTCTGGAGATCAAGCGCGAGGTCGTCACGGGAGAACTGCGCGACCCGCGGGCGGCGACGCTGCCGGCGGTCGCTGCGCTCGGTGGGGTCGTGCTGCCGGCGCTGCTGTTCCTGGGCCTGGTCGGCAGCGGTCCGGGTTCGCGGGGCTGGGGGATCCCGATGGCGACCGACATCGCCTTCGCGGTCGGCGTGCTCGCTCTGCTCGGCGACCGGGTGCCGGGCGGGGCCAAACTGCTGCTGCTGTCGATCGCGATCGTCGACGACATCCTGGCCATCGGGGTCATCGCCGTGGTGTACACGCAAGCCGTGTCCCTGGCGTGGCTGGCCGCAGCCGTCGGCCTGCTCGGCCTCGTGGCCGTCCTGCGCCGCGTCGGAGTGGTCGACGTCTGGCCCTACGTCGTCGTCGGCGTGGCCGTGTGGCTGGCGACCTTCGAGTCGGGTGTGCACGCCACCATCGCCGGTGTCGCGCTCGGGCTGCTCACCCCGGCAGGGGAGGTCGGCGGTCGGCCGGTGCTGCAGGAGCTCGAGCACCGGCTGCACCCGGTGTCGGCGTTTCGTCGTCGTCCCGCTGTTCGCCCTCGCCAACGCCGGGGTCGACCTGCGCGGCGGAGCCCTGCAGGCCGCGAGCCAGGGCCGAGTGGCACTCGCCGTCGCGGTGGCCCTGCTGGTCGCAAGACGCTGGGCATCGGCGGCGCCGCCCTGCTCGCCCAGCGGTCGGGCATCGGCGCGCTTCCGCGCGGGGTGGAGGCCCGCCACGTCTGGGGCCTGGCCGCGCTGGGCGGCATCGGCTTCACCGTGTCGCTGTTCGTGGCCGACCTGGCCTACACCGCGCAGGAGCTGACCGACCAGGCGAAAGTGGGGATCTTCGCCGGTTCGCTCCTGAGCGCGCTCGCCGGCGCCGTCGTCCTGCGGTCGGGGCGACGGCTGGCCCCGCGCGACCTCGACGCGCCCGAGGTCTGACCGCAGCGCCCGCTACAGGGCGGCGGTGGCCGGGAGGTGGCGGTGCAGCACGGCGTAGAGCGCCCCGGCCAGCAGCCCGAACCACAGGTGGCCGACGACGAACTGGACGACGTCGTGGCGGCCGTAGTGCCGGTAGAACACGCCGGGGGCGGGGATCCGGTGCGGCATGTCCGGGTGCAGGTCGGGTCAGGCGCCCACCACGACCCCGCCCAGCAGGCCGTGGACGGCGCCGGTGAAGACCCCCCACCAGGCGAGGTGGTCGTTGCCGACGGCGGCGAAGAAGGTCGCGTAGAGCAGGACGATCGCCACCGCCAGGACGGCGTGTCCGAGCCAGCCCACCAGCCGCCGGTAGCGCCGGGGAGCGCGCAGGATCGCTCCGCCCTCGTCGAAGATGTCCTGTCGCACGGGCAGGCCGGCGGCTCGCTGCAGGTAGGTGGGCGCCTCCATCAGCTGCGCGGCGACCAGACCGGCCACTGCCGCGGCGACCGGATCGATGGTCACCTCTAGCAGGCCCAGGTGGCCGGCGACCAGGTCCACGCCGGTGTCGTCGACCGGCAGCGTCGGGGGCGCCACCGCCAGGTCACGAGGCGCGGGCCGGGGCCAGGAGGCGGTCGAACACGACTCCGGTGGCCTGGGCCTGGACGTACTTGTCCACCACGTCGATCAGCAGGTCCTTGCTCGACCAGCGACTGGGCTGGTAGAGCCCGAGCGCGGTGTTGAGCAGGACGTCGCCGGTGTAGACCACGGCGAACACGGCGTTGACGGCCTTCTGCCCGCGCAGGCCTTTGCGGGCGGCCAGCCCGTAGGCCGCCCCCCACATCGTGCCCAGCGCGAGGTGGGTCGTGTAGTTCAGCCGGGTCCGGCCGGCTGCGCTCCGCGGGTGGACGCGCAGGACCGTCTCGGCGAAGTCGGCCGGCGCGTAGCTGTCCCGCCGCTTGCTGATTGGCATCTCGACCAGCTTCTGGAACGCGGTCATCACCACGGTCCCAGCGACTCCGGCGACGACTGCCCGGCTCATGATGTCGGTGGTGGCAGGCTGCTGCGCTGGCTGCATCGCCGTTGGCTACCCCAGGTGCCGGCCACGCACCCCTGGGCGACCTCGCAGGCCTCCGGTCCTCCAGCACCAGAACCACCCGCCCGAGCCGGATTGAGATGCTGCCGTACCCCGGCCCGACGAGTCGCCTCGACGGGCTGCTGACCGACGACAACATGCGGGCGCTCGCCGCGCTGCTGTCCGCCGATCGCCGCCAGGCGGCAGCTCGGTGGTGCAGCGCCTGGACGAGATGGGCATGGCGCCGATCGAGGCGGGCTGGTTGACGACGGCCCGGACCGGCCCGTGCTCGCCGAGCGTCGCGAACAGCTGTCGCAGCCGGGTCTCGTGGTTTGGGTAGCGTCCCGTCGTGCAGCCGCTTGCCCGCCGGATCCAGGGCAACGGCGTG
>JALYMN010000187.1 GCA_030773675.1 Actinomycetota bacterium | reverse complement strand
CTCGCCCACCGCTGACAGCAGCGCCCGGCCGAGGGAGGCGGCGGGCACGTCGGCCGCCTGCAGGCGCTCGAGGACGGCGGGCACGAGGCCGACGAGGAAGGCCTTGCGCTGCAGGTGGTCGTCGTGGAGCGCGTAGGCGCGGGACAGGGTGAGCGGCACGGCGTCGCCGGCCGACAGGACCGTCCCGTCGGCCAGAGGGACCGGACCCGTGGCGGTGAGCAGGTGGTCGAGCACGGCCGGGTCCAGGGCGAGCACGCCGTCGACGCGCTGGCCCGACTGGCGTAGCCACAGCTGGGACCAGATGCGCGCGGCGTCGGGGAAGTGCGGGCCGAGATTGGCGTTCAGCCAGGCGGACCCGGCGGCAAAGGTGGCGTAGCGGCGGGTGTGCTCCTGCGTGGACCTCACCGGTGCGCCGACCGGCTCCTGCAGGTCGCGGTCGCTGCCCACCCGTTCCAGGCGCAGGCGTCCCCGATCGGCCACCGCGACGGCGTACACACCGGGCAGTCCACCGCCGCCCCGCGCCTCCGCGGTGTTCTGCAGAGCCACGAAGTACCGGCGGGGCTCGCTGGCGCCGAGCAGCTCCGGTGCCGCCGTGGCGGCCGTCGCAGCGCCGCGCAGCACGGGGAGCAGCCGCCGGTCGAGCTCGTCGACCACCTCCCGCCTGGCCCGTGCGACCGGCCCCGGAACAAGTCCGGCAGGGCGCGTCGCGAGGGTGTCCCGGGCCCGCTGCACCCGCCGCTCCGCCTCTCGCAGGCCGGGTGCCGCAGCGGCGACGGCAGGCAGGTCCAGCGCGGGGCGGTCGGTGTCACCGGACGCCGGCGCGGCGACGGACGGCGCACCGGGTGCGAGGGGTCCGAGCGCGCGCAGCGCGAGGGGTAGCGCGTCGCTCAGGACCGCGTCCGCGGACGAGGCGATGTCGCTGACGGTGCCCGGCGTGCGGCCGAGCAGGGGGAGCGAGCCGGCCGCCCGCCAGACCGGCCCGGACGTCAGGGCTCGCGCCCGGCGGGTGTCGGCCTGCACGTCTCGCAGACGCGCACGGGCCCGGTCCAGCTGCCCGGACTGCAGCAGCGGCGCCAGCGCGCGCACGCCCGACCGCGCGCTCTCGAGGTGCGCCCGCGCCTGCAGCCCGGTGACCGCGAGGTGGGTCGCCGTCGTCGCGAGCACGAGCAGGGTGAGCAGGGCGAGTGCTCGGCCCCTGCTCACCTTGCTCACGAGGCCTTCTCGAGGCCGCTCCGCGGCGCTGCTCAGGCCTGCGGTGCGCGCAGGCGCCGGTGGACCACGACGCCCGTGCCGGCCAGCGCCACCGCTGCCGCGACGCCGAGCGCAGCGGCGAGCTCGACGGAGGTCCCGTCCGGCTGCCCTGGCGCGGTGCTGCTGCCCGCCGACCCGCTGGGCGCCTCGGGCTCGGCCGTGACCTCGACGCCGTCCTGCCCCGTCGGCCAGTACGGGTCCTTCTCGACGGCGAAGGCGGGGGCGCTGCTGGCGCCGGCGAGCAGCACCGCGGCGGTGACGGCGTGGACTGCGCGATTCATGACGACCTCGTTCTCGTTGTGGGTTGGTGCAGACGTCATCGGACAAGGGGGCGCCGGCCTTGAGGGCCGGGAAGGGCGATCGGTGCGCCCGTTGCCCGGCGCGACCCCTGCGGTCGGGCTTGATCGCCCGTTCGGGTGGTTCTCGCTGCGACGAGGGCGGCCGGGCCGCGAAGCGGGGAAGGTGGGGAGCACCAGTCGCCCCGCCCAGGATCGGACGACCCGTTGCCACGACGGACCCGCGCCGCTGCTCCCAGTCGCACCCGCCCCCGCGCGAACTGGCGCTGGCCTGCCCTGGCTTTGCTGGCCGCCTCGTTCGCGCTCGGGCTCATGGCGGCTGCGGCACCGTCGGGTGCCACCGGACGGGGGCCCGGGTTCGCGCTGTCGACGCTGCACAACGGGTCGCCCGCAGCCTGGGAGCCCTGTCGCACGCTCAGCTGGACCGTGAACCCGGTAGGGGCTCCGCCGGGGGGCATCGCCGACGCCGAGCGGGCCCTGCGTCTGACCGCGCAGGCGACCGGATTGGTCCTGGTCCCCGCTGGCACCACCTCGGGCGTGCCGCAGCGCAGCTGGCTGCGCCCCGGCGGCTGGCCCCCCGGGACGGCCGACCTCGTCGTGGCGTGGGCCGTACCGGCCCGGGACAGCACCGTACCGGCCCGGGACGGCACCGCGCTGCCGGCCGAGAGCGACCTGCTCACGGGGTCGGCGGCCGTCGGTGGCTGGACCGCCCAGCACGTCCGCACTCCGACCGGCCCGGCCGGTCGGATCACGCGCGGCTACGTCGTGCTGGACGCCCACGCTGACGCCGACTTCGTGGCCGGCTTCGCACCGGAGCGCGGCCTCCTGAGCGCGCGGCCCACCCGGGGCCGGCTGCTCCTGCACGAGCTCGGGCACGCTGTCGGGCTCGCGCACGTCGACGACGACCGGCAGGTGATGCACCCGCGCGTGCAGCCCGCCGACGGTGCATGGGGGGAAGGCGATCTGGCCGGGCTGCAGGCGCTGCGCCTGGGGCAGCACTGCCCCCGCGAGGCGGCCGCACCGAAGGCCTGACCGTCGCCCGTCGGCGCCACGACCGTCAGCGGGTGGCGAACCACAGGCCGATCGAGCGGACGGGTGACCATCTGGGCGCCGTCGGTGACCATCGCGACGTGACCGGGCGCGCGGGTGCGTCGGTGCGGTAGTCGTAGGCGTCGCCGCCGTAGCCGCCGGCGCTGCGCGGCACGCCGTTGAGGACGACGCCGAGCACGTGCGCGCCGACGGACTGCAGTGCACCGATCGCCTGGCGCAGCTGGCCGGCGGTCACGCGGCCGCTGCGGGACACGACCAGCACGGCGTCGGCCGCGGGCGCGAGCAGGGCGGCGTCCGTGACGGGCAGCAGCGGCGTCCGTGACGGGCAGCAGCGGCGGCGTGTCGAACAGGACGACGTCCGCCTTCGTCGCGAGCTCCTCGACGAGCCGCTGCATCCGCTGGGAACCGAGCAGCTCGCTCGGGTTGGGCGGAGCCGCCCCGCTCGCGAGCACCCGCAGCGGGAGCTCGGGCTGCCACTGCTGCAGCGCCTGCTCGACGGGGACCTGCCCGACGAGCACGTCCGTCACGCCCACGGTCGGGTCCAGGCCCAGCAAGGAGGTGAGCCGCGGCCGCCGGAGGTCGGCGTCGACGACGATGACGGACTGGCCGGCTTGCGCCAACGTGATGGCCAGGTTCGCGACCGTCGTGGTCTTGCCCTCGCCGGCGACGGCGCTGGACACCACGAAGGTGCGGAGCGCGCGGTCGACGCTGCTGAAGCGCACGTTGGTGCGCAGCTGCCGGTAGGCCTCCGCGCGGCTGGACCACTTCTCGTCCTGCACCACGAGGGGACGGCTGGACGAGTCGCGGTCTGCGGCGATGATCCCGGTGACGGGCACGTCGGCGAGCCGCTCCACGTCGTCGGCGGTGCGCACGGAGGTGTCGAGCAGGCCGCGGACGGTGGCGACGGCGACGCCGGCGCCGAGCCCGAGCAGCAGGCCGGCCGCCAGCTGCAGCGGCACGTCGGGGGCGACCGGCGTGCGCGGCAGCTCGGCCGGCGTCACGATCGCGAGGTTGACGGTGGAGGACGCGGCGTCGTCCGGCGTCTCGAGCTCCTCGATGGCGTCGACGAGGCTCGCGCCCAGCGCACGGGCGATGTCGTGCGCGCGCTCCGCCGACCCGTCGCGCACCGCGACCTTGATCAGGACGCTGTCCAGCGGCACCGTCGCGGCGATCCGCTCGCGCAGCTCCCGCGGCCCCAGGTCCAGGTGCAGCTGGCGGATGACCGGGCGGGTGACGAGCGGACTCGTGGCCAGGTCGGCGTACGACGTGACGCGCTGCTGCGTGAACAGGCTGCCCTGGTAGGCCTGGGTGACGTCGGTGGGCTGGGCGGTCGCCACGAACAGCTCCACCTGCGACTCGTAGACCGGCTCGC
>JALYMN010000186.1 GCA_030773675.1 Actinomycetota bacterium | reverse complement strand
CAGCTCCCGCTGCGGATCACTACGACCCTGCACCAGACGATCATCCCGGCGGTGCGCCCTCACCAGGCGCCGCGACACCCAGATTGTTCAGCGATCTTCTAGCTGGAGTCCGGGGGCCAGGATCTTGGGAATGTGGGCAGCGTCGTCGCCGTCCTGCTTGTGGGGACCTGCCGCCGACTAGACCCGCGCAGGCACCACGGGCTCGCGGCCGCCCATCGAGCCGAGCAACCACTCCAGAGCCGACTCCACGTCCTCACGCCATGTCAGCACGTTCTTGAGTTCCAGCCGCAGCCGCGGCCACCGGGGGTGTGGGCGCACCGTCTGGAAGCCGACAGCCAGGAGGTGGCCTGCCGGGAGCACGCAGGCCGGCTGGTCGTGCTGCAGGTCGGCGAAGGCCTCGATCGCCCGGACGCCTCGCCGCAGGAGGTCTTTGGCGACGGCTTGTACGAGCATGCGCCCCAGACCGGCACCGGCGAAGTCCGGCAGGACGAATGCCGTCATGAGCAGGACGGCGTCGGGGCTGACCGGCGAGGTGGGGAAGGCCGAGGCCCGGGGCACCCAGGCGGGGGGTGCGAACACGACGTGCCCGGCCGGCACTCCGTCCACGTAAGCGATCTTTCCGCAGCTGCCCCACTCGAGCAGCACCGCCGAGACCCATGCCTCCTTCTCCAAGGCGGTGTCGCCGACTTCGAGCGCACGCTCGCGGGCGATGGGGTCGAGCTCCCAGGAGACGCAGCGGCGGCAACGTGGCGCGAGGTCGGCGAGATTGTCGAGCGTGATGTTGACGATGCGACGCGACACCGACACTCCTGATTGCTCACGACTACACGGTCCTGGTCGTCGCGGCGATCATCGCACGGCTGCCGAGCCCGCCTGGTCCACCAGCACCACGACATCAGTCCCGTGCAGGACGACAACGACGGCGGTCATCCGGTCGGCGCGTCGTGCAGACGGTCAGTGGGAGTTGCCCGTCGCCCACTGCGTCCGTCGCGCAGTCATCCTCCTCGACCGTGTTTCACGTGAAACTGCAATGCCACGGGACTTGTTGATCCGTAGCCTTTCGCGTCGTTGGCGGCAGAGCACCAGCGGGACCAGGAGCCGAGTCCCGTTGGTGCAGGTCAGTCGTCCTGCGCCGGGCTGCGGGTCGGGGAGGACGACGAGGTTTAGCGCGGGCAGCCACAGGATCTGTGCGCACGAGATCGTCGTGGCCACACCTGTCGGCTCCCGCGGGATACCGCCGACGCGTGCCGTGCGTCCTCTCTTGCCCGGGCCGAGCTGGCTCGGTGGCCCGCCGGTCAGGCCGAAGCGCTTGCAGAACGCGGCCCGCGCTGCCCGGATCCGCGCAGCGGCTCGGAGCGCCCGGCGACGCGCCCTCGACCCGGCGACGGCGTGCGCCGTGTGCGGGTCCCGGGTGGCCCGAACTGACGCTGACAGCGGTTGCCCGACCCGGCATCTCCCGGGAGTCGACGACGCGAACTCGGTCGGCGCGCCGCCGCAAGGGTGCCTGTCAGGCGGACGTCTGCAGGATGCGGGAAGGCCGCGGAACGTCGTGACCTCGTCCAGGGCCGCAACGACGACGACAAGCGCGCCGTCAACGCCGAGAGGCATGCCCGACGCGTGACAGGCCTCCGCGCGGAGTCCTGTCGCCGGGACCCGGTCGTCAAAGTACGACAGCAAAGCCATCGTGGCTCTACGGACCTGAGCGTGGTGAGGGCGCTCGTCGGTAGGGGCGTTCGCCGCCGGTGGCGAGGAGCATCCGGAGTCGGTAGTTGGTGAAGTTGCGGTAGCCGTGGGCGAGGCGGCGGGCCTTCTCGATCAGCAGGTTGATGGCCTCGGTGCCGCCGTTGCTCAGCCCGTGGGTGTCGAAGTAGGCAAGGACCTGGGCTCGCCATGACCGCAGGGTGCGACCGAGGCGGGCGACCTCGGGCACGGGGCAGGTGGGGAAGTTGGCATGACCTTCTCGGCCAGGGCTCGGCGGGCGGCGGGTGGCTGCGGGCCGCTGTAGACGGCGCGGAGCCGCTGGTAGCAGCGCCAGGCGAGCTCCACCTCGCCGTGCGGGTCGCCGGCCTCGAGCCCGGCGGCGAGCCGACTCTGCTGGG
>JALYMN010000185.1 GCA_030773675.1 Actinomycetota bacterium | reverse complement strand
TCCGATCCGCCAGGTCCGCCAGCAACCGAGACCCGGCGTGCGACGCCACGCCCGCCCCGTCCGCCGTCACCATGATTTTGGGCCTGGCCGTTGTAGGTTGCACGCGCGAAGTGCCTCTCTTGCCCGGGTGTTCCTGGTCCCTCAGCAAGACCAGAATCTCAGGTCAGACGGGCACTTTCGCGCTTCCCGGCCCGTGTCGAGCCACAACATCAGATCGCTACTGCAACAGCCGGGCTAGCAGGACATGATAAGTACCTGGCCCTAGTTCACCGACAACGCCCGGTTCCTGACCTTGACTGGGAGGGCGAGTTGCTAGCGCTTCGGGTGGATCCACTCCTTCCTTTGAGTACACAGGCCCTTCTGCGTCAACTGCTTCGTAAAGCCAGCGTGACTGCCCGAAGTAACGAGGTTACCGAGGTCGCCGAGTATGTGGACGGATACCCGCCCGCGGCCTACGCGGCCGCAACTCTCATCGAGCGACACGGGCTGGATGTCTTGCTCGCGGACAAGCGGGAATTGGTGGACTTCAAGGCGAGGACCTTTCAGCGCTTTCTCAACGAGCTGGACTTGTCCGACAGTCAGTGGGTCGTCCTTCGCTACCTAGCCGGGGAGGAGCAACTGCCTTTCCACGCTGTCGGTGCCGCCCTGGGCATGTCGGACGACGAACTCGCGGATACCTTGCGGGCTCTTATGGACATGAGTCTGGTGCAAAGTCGCGACCGCACACTCAGCATATCATCGCCTATACGGGACTCGCTCTTCAAGTTGAAGGGGTTCCTCGGCCTGGATTTCTACCGTCAAGTCTCAACCCGTTTGTCTGAGCAGTACTGGGGCGACTCATCCGTCGCACCGCCGCTGCTAGTTGTGGACGCTACCCTGCACGCCCTTTCATTGTCCGGGGCGGGTATACCAGATCGTGTGTCGCCGCTCATACGCAGTTCGACAATTGAGAGAATTGCTCTGGAGCGGTACGATCGCGGCGATTACTTGGAGGCATTGGGGTACGCCTCCCGGGGGAAGGGTATGCCGGATGGCGATAGCCGCCGGCTCCTCGAGGTGCGGTTCAAGTCACTCGTTCGTCTCGAACGGTGGGATGAGGCTGACGACGAGCTTGCCGCCATCGAGGCGGCGGGAGATCGCAACTTCTTCTTCCTGAAGGGATTCGGACTACGTCGTCGCGGGTCCTTGGTGCTAGCGGTGAGCGCCCTCCGAAGCGCTATTGATGTGCTAGACCGGCGCACGTCCGTGTACCGGGAGCTGGCGTTCTGCCTTTACGCGTTGGGCAAACCCGAGGAAGCGAAAATCGAGTGCGAAGTCGCCCGGGAGCGAGAGCCCAACAACCCCTACATTCTAGAACTTCTTGTGAACATAAATCTTGTGTTGGGGGATCTGAAGGGGGCGGACCTTGCCCTGCGGGAATTGGAGCGGGTAGATGTCCCGGAGCGTTTCATCCATCATCGCAGAGCTACATATTGGCAGAAGCGAAAAAACTTCCCGGCGGCGTTGGCAGAGATCGAGCTCGCTTTAACAACTGGCCATGCGCAACTCGACGCCCTTACGCTCAAGGCGAGCATCTTGATCGACGCAGACATGCAGGACGATGCAGCGCGTGTGTTGGGCGACCTGATTCAGAAGTTCCCTGGGCAGCGACACGACGTTGCTGTCGGGCTGCAGTGCAAGAGTCTAACGCGGCAGGGAAAGTGGAGGGAGGCCATGCAGGTTTGGCAGCGCTTGCGCAATAAGGGTCTGCCCGTTCATCAAGGGCTCCTGAAGGCGATTTGCCTGCAGCAGGCTGAGGACCCGCACCTGTCCCTTGTCGAGAGGGAGGCGGCTCGGCAGAGGGCTGAGAGCATAGTTGCCAATCTTGAGTCGATCGCCGATCTCACAACGGCAGCACTTGATCTCGGTGAGCAACGCGACTGAGACAGCGGTTCGCAAAGCCGATCCGCCCTGTAGGTGACGACACGCGGGAACGCCCCGGCGACCAGCACGACCCGCGGGTGCTGCAGCCCGTCCGCTCGACTCCTCGGCGTGCTCCAGCAGCCGGTCCCGCGCGGCGTCGGGACTGGTCCGGGGCCTCGCTAAGTGGGGAACTTGGCGGGCGCGTCGTCGATGGTGTCCAGGTCGAAACTGGCTGACCAGTGCGCCGTAGTTGGTGCCTGCAGGTGCACGTCGCCGTCCTCGTCACGCTTGAGCTCGGGGACGACCAGCCGGGCCGAGCCTTGAGTCGAACTCGAGGGTGGCGATTAGCAGGTCCTCGCCGAGCATCTCGGGGGGCGCTACGACCCACTCCTGCAGGTGCGCCCGCTCGCGCAGTCCCTGCTCGCCGAAGCTGACCCGCTGCAGCGGTGTCGCGGTGGCGCCCGACGCCGAGAACAACCGCATGCGGGAAACGTAGGACTCGAGCAGCCGCCGGAACAGAGGCAGCGAAGCTGTCCCTGCCCGAGCTCCCGGCCCGGCGACGACCCCGGCCTGCTCGAAGGGGCTGGCGGCGCCGACGTCGGCACGTCCTGTGCTACAGGTTCCCGAGGACGAAGGGACTGCCCTGGGGGCAGCGCAATGTGGCTGCAGACCTGCTGCGGGCTCGGCGGAGGTGACGTGCACGGTCGAGGTCTTCCGCATCCGGGCCTGCAGGAGGTGCTCCTCCGCGCCTATCAGCCGTGCCCTTTCTTCCGCGGTCGGGGCTGAAGGAGCTCGCGCCCTGGGCCAGAGCGACAGGGCCTGCCTCTGGCGCCGGCGGAGCGGTAGCAGCGGCCCGACCCCCTCCCGGTCGCTCGGGGGGCTGCTCTATGACTGCCATCGACGTTCGTCGACGCGATGCTGCCGGACGGGTCGCGGCTCCACGTGGTCATTCCTGACATTGCCGTGAGCGTGCTGGACCGGAGATCTGGCTGTCACCCAAACCGGCCCTGACCTGCGCTTTTGCCTGCACCGGCCTAGACACTCTTGGCCGTCGTCGGGCTGTGACGGCCCACAGACGGCCCAGGACGCATCGCCCGCTCCGCTCTTCGTCCGCGCTGAGGGGGGCTGCCTTCGGGTGGTGTGCGGCCGGCGGCGTCCACGGGACTGCTGCAACGCCGCTACGCGCCTGCTCGCGTCGGGTCGGGTGAGCCCCGGAGGTGGGCGCATGGGGACGGTGGAGGACCGCTGGTGGGTGACGGTGCTGGGGGAGCGGAGGCCGCGCGAGCGTTGCGGGCGGGGGTTGCGTTGGCGAGCCCGGTATCGCGATGCGGAGGGTCGGCGCGGTCGCGGTCGTTCGCCCGCAAGCCCGACGCGGTGCGTTTCCTGACGCTGGTGCAGGCCCGATCTGCTGCGCGGCAGCTACGTCGACCCGGGCCGGTCCCGCACGCCGCTGTCGGCCTACGCCGCCACCTGGCTCGGGTCGTTGTCGGTGCGGCCGTCGACCCAGCGCACCTACGACAGCCATCTGCGGACCTGGATCCTGCCGGCGCTGGGCGGGCGGACGCTGGCGTCGATCACCCCGACGGACGTGCGGACGCTGGTCCGGCGGCTGACCGAGCAGCTCGCGCCGTCCACGGCACGACATGTGCACGGGCTGTTGTCCTCGGTCCTGCGGGCGGCGGTCGAGGACGGCTACCTGGCCGAGAACCCCGCGGCGCGCACGGGACCGCGGCCGGTGCGGCGGCCAGTGGTGCAGCCGTTGACGATCGGGCAGGTGCAGGCCCTGGTCGAGGCGACGCCGGAGCGGTTCCGCATCGCGGTGCTGCTCGGCGGCGGCTGCGGCCTGCGGATCGGGGAGGTCCTGGGGTTGCGGATCAGCGCGGTGGACCTGGACAAGCAGGAGGTGCGGGTGTGTGCGCAGCTGCAGGCGCTGCCCGGTCAGCCGCTGGTCCTGCGACCGCCGAAGAGCGCCAGCAGCGCGCGGACGGTGCCGCTGCCCGACACGGTCGCCGCCGCGATCGTCGAGCACCTTCGTCGCTGGCCGCCGGCCGGCGGGGCGGACGATCTGCTGGTGCGGACGGTGACCGGCCGGGCGGTGTGCCCGCGGACGTTCCACAGCCGGATCTGGCGCACCGCCACGACCGTCGCCGGTCTGCCCGGGGTGCGGTTTCAGCAGCTGCGGCACTTCTACGCCAGCGCGCTGATCCGGGCGGGGGAGAGCGCCAAGACCGTCCAAGTCGCGTTGGGGCACGCCAGCGCGGTCGAGACGCTGCAGACCTACGTCGGGCTGTGGCCCGACCACGACCAGCGCACCCGCGCCGCAATCGATGGTCTCAGATTGGCCCAACCGACGACCGCCGCGGCAACAGACGCACGCATCACCGGCTGAGGCAACACCGCAAGACGGCCGGCGACGTGCAGAACCGGTTCTTCCGTCCGGAGGAGCGCTGTGACCGCTCATGGCTCATGAGCGGGCGTTGCGTTGTCAGAAGCATTCGCTCGTCCGCTGGCCGTCGACGCACTCAGATGTTCGGTGGGATCACGGCCGTCATGACGGGTTGGGGGTGAGTGTGCGGGCGGGCACGCTTCTTCGACGGGGGGCCAGTCTGGCCATCGCCTCCTTGGCTGCGGCTGCCGGCGAGGTGACGAGGTCAGGACTCGTCAGCGCGCCGATGACCAGTCGGACGGGATGACCAGCCGGACGGTGGGGCGCGTCCACGTATGGGGCTGGACGAGCACCGGCAGATCGGCGTCCGGGAGGCCGTCGAGCGCCAACCGGGCTTCGAGCGCTCGTACCGCGATTATGCACGTCTGCGGTCGCGGCCGCACCGCGCGCCCGGCCTGCGGATGTCGCCTCAGTAGTTGAAGACCAGTGCGCCGCCTGCGGTGAACTCGTAGAGCGACGGTGCGCCCTTCACCTCAGCGCCCGGAACCCACTGGGCGTCGTCCATGCCGCGCACCTTGACGCAAACCGGGCAGACGAAGAAACGCCCGCCCCTCTCGACGTACTCAGCGTGAAGGTCCGCGACCGAGGGCGCGTTCGGGACAGCCACCGTGGCTGCGAACCCCTCCGTCGCGACGCGGACGCCGTCCTTGGTGAGCCACATCAGCGCTTGCTTGCCGGCGCGCAGCGCCTCCACACCCAGCAGATAGCTGATGAGCACGGACTCGCTGTCGTCCTCGGCGTGGGTGAGCCCGATCACGACCTTGTCGTCGGTGGCCATGTCTGTCCTCTCGTCGGTTGACACCGGTGTTACAGGAGCTCCGCGAGCATCCGTGCTGCCGTGCGTGCGCCGTCACCTGAGACGGGAAGCGAGTCCGGACAGCGGCCGATCTCCTCGGTGATCGCCACGGCGATCTCCTCAGGAGTGACGTGGGGGTCCAGGCGGCGGCCGGCGCGGTACCGGTCCAGGCGGTGCGTCACGTGAAAGTTCTGCTCGAAGTGGTTGCGCAACGGCACGTACAGGAACGGCCGGCGGGCGGCGGCGAGCTCCATGCACGTCGTCAGGCCGCCTTGCACGACAGCGAGGTCACACACGGCCAGGTGCCGGTAGAGCTCGGGCACGTAGCTGCGGAGCTCGAGCCCGCGGCAGGTCGGGAGGGAGGCAGGGTCGATCCGAGGTCCTGCGACGACGACCATGCGCAGGGCCGGCAGGGCGGCCTTCGCCGCGGGGAAGGCCGCGATCACACGCCTGAGCAGCGATGTCCCGACACCGGAGCCGCCGACGGTGATGATGCACACCTGCTCGTCGTCGTGGTAGCCCAGCTGCGCTCGGGTCGCCTTCCGGTCGACAGTCGCGGGGTCGAAGCCGGTGATGTAGCCGGCGAACTGGTAATGCGCTTCAGTCCATTCGCGGATGCCCGGCAGGCCGGGACCGAAGTCGTCCGGCACGATATCCCCAGGGTCTCCGACGAAGACCGCACGATCGCGGATCCGCGGGAGGCGATCGATGTGCTCGATCATCTCTGCGTTGTAGTCGGCCGTCAGTGCGGCCTCGGGTGCGCCGCCTTCCGGCATCGGCAGCCAGCCCACGAAGTCGGTGAGCCAGGCGTACGCGAAGCGCTTGAGCTCGGGGTTCTCGTGCAGGAAGTAGTCGACATCCCACGCCTCGTCGCCGATGACGAGGTCGTAGTCGCCGTCGCGCACGACGTCGTGGAACACCATGAAGTTGGCGACGAGGATCTCGTCCATGCGGCGCCAGGCCTGGAAGCAGTGGAGGTCGTGCTCGCCGGACTCGGACTCGATGTGGGCGGACTCGTTGGACAGCACCGCGCTCGCGGGGTGCACCTGCTCGCCAGCCGCGTCGAGAACGGCGGTGACCGGGTGCTGGGCCAGCCAGTGGACCTCGAGCCCCGGCACCTCCTCGCGCAGCGCCCGTGCGACGGCGATGTCGCGCTGCGCGTGCCCTAGCCCGATGGGCGAGCACAAGTACAGGGCGCGGCGTGGTCGGCGGACCGACCGGCGCCATCGGCGGTGGTCCTCGGCCGGCGCGACCCGCCGGGCCAGCTCGGCGAGCAGCAGGTTGATCTGCACGGGGTCACGGCTCATCGGGATGTGACCGGCGCCCTCGAGCTCGACCAGCTGTCCGCCGGTTGCGGCCGCGAGTACGCGAGCGCGCTCGATGGGGCTGATGGCGTCTTCGCTGCCGTGGATCACCATGACGGGTGCCGCGACGCGCGCGCACCATGCGTCGACGGTCTCCTTCGTCGGGAGCGGGGTCGCGGCAGCAGCCAGCATCACGTCTGGCGTCGTCTCGAGCGCCCAGCCGACGGCGTCCTCGATCTGCTTCGTGGAGTGCGGCTCGGTGAAGCACTGGGCGAGGAAGAAGTCCGCGAACCCCTTCCAGTCGCGCTGCCAGTAGTGGGCGTTGTACCTCGCCCAGCCGTCGCTGGAGGGGTTGGGCTGGTCGAACGGTCCCGCGTCGCGCTCGGGATGGCCCGGCGCGATCGGCAGCGACGGCCCGATGAAGGCGCCGGCCAGGCACCGGTCCGGGTGCTCGGCCATGAGCTGCAGCTGCCAGAGCGATCCCAAGGAGAGGGACACCACGACCGCGGCGCTCGTCCCGGTGGCGTCCAGGACGGCGACGGCCGCCTTCGTGTAGGCGTCGATTGAGTAGGCCGCGGGGTCGGTGGGGCGGTCCGCCCGTCCGTTGCCTGGACCATCGAAGGTGACGACGCGGAAGTGGCGGGCGAGGAAGGGCACCTGCGCCTTCCAGAACCTGGCATGAATGATCGTCCACGTCGGCAGCAGCAGCAGCGTCGGTGACCCGCTGCCGTGGACCTCGTAGCCCAGGCGGACGCCGTCGACATCGACCTCGCCCTCGACGTCGGGCAGCCGCGCTCTCACGCCGTCGCTCCCCGCGTCGGCACGACAGCGTTCTCGGCGAGCCGGATGGCGTCGCCTACGCGCCGCAGCGCCCGCATCAACCGGGACTGCTCGGCCGGGTCCCGCCCCAGCATCAGCAGTGATTCGGCGCCGAGATGAGCGAGGAAGACCAGGTCCTCGACCTCCTCGGCGGTGAACGGTCCGTAGCCTCCGAGCGCCGGCTCGACGTCGGCCGCCACCGCGGCCAGCGTGGCCCGCCAGCCGGCCAGGACGGCGCTCACCCGCTCGGCCATCTGCGCGTCCGCCCAGCCGGCCGCGATCATCTCCTGGAGAAGCCGGACGTAGCCCGACGCCATGTCGTCCTCCAGGAAGTCGCACGCCTGCGCGTAGCGCCGCCACAGCGGGGCGTCCCGCACGTACATCGCCCGCTGACGGCGGAGCAGCTGCTCGTTCTCACGCTCCAGGAGGGCGAGCAGGATCCCGTGCTTGCCGCCGAAGTGGTAGTGGATCTGGGACAGCGGCACGCCCGCCAGGTCGGCCACCCTGCGCCTCGACAGTGCCGCCAGAGCCGTCGGCGAGCAGGCGAGTCCGCGTCGCATCCAGCAGACGTTCCGCGGTATCCGACTGCACGTCTCCCCCTTGATCGGTCGACCGACCGATGGCAAGGTAGGGCGGGCAGGCGGTAGCCGTCAACCACACGATGGCCGCGGCGGTCCGCTTGTCATGAGCCGCCGTCGTCGTGACGACTGCGGGCCGGCAGTACCAGCCGAACAGGGGATCCAGATGGACGCCGGGGAGATCGATGCGGCGGCAGGTGCACCACTGGTGGACCCGCAGCTCCTTCGCGAACAGGTGCAGGCCAAATACCGCGACGTGGCCTCGCATCCTGACGCGGATCACCACTTCCACACCGGGCGCGCGCTGACGGGCCGTCTCGGCTACCCGGCTGAGCTGGTCGACGCGCTGCCGGAAGTGGCCGTGGAGTCCTTCGCCGGCGTGGGCAACCCCTTCTCGCTGCGCGACCTCGCCGCGGGTGAGCGGGTCGTCGACATCGGCTCAGGGGCGGGCCTCGACTCCTTCGTCGCCGCCCGGCTCGTTGGGCCGTCAGGGCGCGTCGTCGGGGTCGACATGACGCCGGAGATGCTCGCAAAGGCCTGCGCCAACGCGGCGCTGCTGGAACTCGAGCACGTCGAGTTCCGGGAGGGGCTCGCCGAGCAGCTGCCGGTCGAGGACGGCTGGGCCGATGTAATCGTCTCGAACGGCGTCATCAACCTGTGCGCGGACAAGCGCGG
>JALYMN010000184.1 GCA_030773675.1 Actinomycetota bacterium | reverse complement strand
CTCCCCGGGCAGGGCGACGTCCAGGGGCAGCCGGCCGTCGAGCACGAGCAGGCGCAGCGCCGCCGCGAGGTCGCGGTACGCGGTGCCGCTGCCCGACCGCCAGCCGCCGAGCAGCCGGACGAGCGCGCTCGCGCCCACTGCCCGGGTCATGCAGGCCACTGTCGTGCGACTGGCCCTGGAGGGCAAGGCGGTAGCGCGGCAGGCTGTCGCACGTGCTTCCCCGCCGCCTGCTGCAGCTGTACGCCGGACTGGTCCTGTACGGCGTCTCGCTCGCCGTCCTCGTCCGCGCCGACCTGGGGCTCGACCCCTGGGACGTCTTCCACCAGGGGCTCTCCCGGCGGCTCGGCTGGAGCCTCGGCACCGTCGTGAACGTCGTCGGCGCGGCCGTGCTGCTGCTCTGGCTGCCGCTGCGTCAGCGCCCCGGCCTCGGCATGGTGAGCAACGTCATGGTCATCGGGCTCGCCGTCGACGCCGCGCTCGCCGTGCTGCCGGCGCCGTCCTGGCTGCCCGGCCCTGCGGGTCTGCTCGCCCTCGGCGTCGGGCTGAACGCGGTCGCGACCGCGGCCTACCTCGGCGCCCGGTTCGGGCCGGGGCCGCGCGACGGGCTGATGACCGGCCTGGTCCGGCGCACCGGCGGGTGAGTGCGGGTCGTGCGCACGAGCATCGAGGTGACAGTGCTGGTTCTCGGCTGGCTGCTCGGGGGCACCGTCGGCGTCGGCACCCTCGCCTACGCCCTCGGCATCGGGCCGCTCGTGCACGCCCTGCTGCCGCTGCTGGCCGTGCCCGAGCCGGCCCCGCTGCAGCCCTGCGTCGCCGACTGACTCGTCCGGCCGGTGCCGGGCGGTCGCGCAGATCCGGCCGTCAGGCGATGAACGGGATCCGGAGGGCGTGCACCGTCAGGGCGTAGGCCATGGGGGCCGCCGCCGCGCCCGCCAGCCAGGGCCAGGGGCGCTGCACGTAGGCGCTGGCGAGCGTACCGGCGACGACCAGCGTGAGGGCCACGGCCGCCGGCGTCTGGTGGTCCTCCGGCCCGGCCAGCGGCAGGAACAGCCAGTACGTCGTCCCGACCGCTTCGAGCACGGTCGCCAGCACGCTCAGCCACGGGCTGGTCTCCGGGCTGCCCAGCAGCTCACCGAACAGCAGGACGAACGAGATCGCGAGCAGTCCGGGCAGCCAGAGTCCTGCGATCCCCAGCGTGCGCAGCGCTCTGGGTCGCCTGCCGTGCCTGGGCCACAGCCTCGACCGGGCAGCCGGCACAGCGAGCGCCACGACCAGCATCGACAGCCAGGGGCCGAGGAAGGGGACCCAGTACCCCAGCCCCGGGAGGGACAGGAGGGCCGCCGCGCCGGCCCGCTGCGCCCACGCAGGGGCGCCCTCGGCCTGCACCGCGTCGCTCACGGAGCTCAACCCCGCCCGTGCGCGGGCAGCCCAGCGCGGGCCGCGACCTGCAGCCGGGCCGTGCTGACCCGTCCGCCGGCGAACCGGCACTCGACGGTGTAGCTCCCGGCGGACAGTCGCACCGTCGCGGGCTCCGTCGCGCCGTAGGGGACCTCGCCCTCCTCGCCCTCCTCGCCCTCGCCGGGCGGGACCTGCTGGCGCTGGGCCTCGCGCTCGAACACCACCCTCCCCGCGCTGTCGCGGACGGCGACGGAGGCGGGCCCGTCCATGGCAGCGAACAGCACCTCGTGCTCGCCGGCCTCGACCTCGTCGGGGGTGACCAGCGTGCACCGTCCACCTCTCCCGGCCGTGCCCTGGACCTCGATGGACCCCGTGTCGGCACCGCCCGGCTCCGGCTCCCGCCGGGTGAGGTCAGCGGTGTAGGTATAGGTCTTCTGCATCGACACGAACCGTCCCCGGGGCACGGGACGGCGCAGGGTCCCGCGCACGACGTCGATCCCGGCGGCGTCCGGGTCGTCTGCTTCCCGGTCGGCGCGGACCCCGGCCGCGAGAGCGCCTCTGGACGAGGCCACGCGCACGGTGCTCGCGGTGGTGAGGTAGGGCGCCTGCGTCCGGGCGTCGCCGGCGTCGGAGACCGACGGGCCGCCGAAGCTGTAGATCTCCACACCGGCCGGAGCGGGGCCCCACACCCTGACGTCGGTCGAGGCACGCCCCGTCACGGTCCTAGCCCCGATGGGGACGCGGCCCGTGCAGACCGCACCGTCGACGAGTCCGAACCCGTCCGCGGTCGGCACCCCGCCCGTCCGGACCACCCGGTAGCGGGACACGAGCCCGGCCACCCAGAACGCCCGGCTGGCCAGCCGCACGCCGGGCTTGCCCCCGAGCGTGATGTCCAGCTCCCGGTGCCACGCCCGGGTCTGCCTCTCGTCCAGGCGGCTGCCGGAGGGGCAGGTCTGGATCACGCTGACGACCGCGCCGGCAGGCATCCGCGCGCTGAAGCCGGAGAAGGACAGGTGGCTGCTGACGATCGGTCGAGTCGTGGCGCGTGACGGGCCGTGGGCGCTCGCAGGCAAGGGCGCAGTCAGCACGCCGGCGCAGGCCAGAGCGATCGTCACGCATGTACGAAGGGGTGCCATGGGTTGCTCCGAGGTGAGGAGGGCCCCGTGCGCGGGGCGCTCTGGCAGAGCCGGAGGGCCCCGTGCGCGGGGCGCTCTGGCAGAGGGTCGTCCGGCCCTGGATCCGGCGTGCAGGGGCTGCTCCTGACCAGCAGCCGGCTCGGACAGCAGCCGGTCAGGGGCGGCGGGACAGGGTGCTGGCGAAGGTGTCGGCGATGAGGCCGTAGCCGCCGGCGTTGGCGTGGATGTTGCGGAACGGCGTGCACATGTAGGTGAGCGCGCAGACGGTGCGCACGTTGCGCGGCAACCCGTCGACGGACGTGAAGTCCGCGCTGTGGAAGGCGCCCTCGACGTCCGCGACGTCGAGGCCGGCAGCCGTGTAGGTCGCGGCCAGCGCCGCGTTCGAGGCGTGCGCAGCGGAGGCGGCGGCTTGGGCCGCAGCCGGGCTGAGGAACCAGTGCGCCAGCAGCGGGTTGTAGTAGGTCATGGCGACGACGCGGGTCTGCGGACCGGCGGCAGCGCGCAGTCGGTGGGCGACCTCGGCGACCGCGGCGAACACGGCTCGCAGGCAGGCCTGACGGGTCTCGACGGGCACCTGCTGACAGGCGAGGAAGTCGTTGGCTCCGATGTCGAGCGTGACCAGGGCGGTGTGCTGGCCCCGCGTCTGCAGGAACCGTTCCGCCTGCGCGAGCTGGGAACCTGCCTCGTAGGAGCAGTACCCGCCGTCGATCATCCGGCGCGCCGTCTCCAGGACCGGACAGCCGAGCTTGACCAGACTCAGGCGGGGCGACGTGGCCGACAGTCGGGCGTGGAGCTGGTCCGCATAGCCCTGCTCGGTCGGCCGGTTGACGCCGCCGCCGTCCGGCTGGACCCCCCGCGCCAGGCTGTCTCCCAGCGCGAGGTAGTAGGTGGGAGGCGGAGGCGGCTCGGCGGCGAGGGCGGCGCCGGCCCCCTGTGGCACGAGCACGAGTGCGACGAGGACGGTGAGCAGACGGCTGGACCACCGAAGACGACTGGTGTTCTTCATTGGGGACTCCTCAGACCGGGGTGGTCGTAGCGAAGTCCCGAGCCGGTTGGAGCACCTGAGCAGAACTACCCGCACCGGCCTGAGCACTTCTGCTCACGAGGGTGCGCGTTCCGGCCCCGCTCCTCGTCGGCCGGACGTCCGCCCGGAGCCGCTGCCGCGGGCACCCGGACCGGCTGGCGGGCTCAGTACATGTCGAGCAGGTCGATCTTGCTGGCGGGCCAGGTCGAGCAGCGCGTTCCCGCTCAGGTCGCCGTCGGCCGTGGGTGTCGAGGGGTCGCGGAAGCAGGCCTCGGCCCCGCCCGGCGTGAACAGCATGAGCAGTCGCCCACCTCCGGCTCCGGCCTGGTACGGGTGTGGGACTGCCCGCGGCAACAGCACGAAGGCGCCTGGTCCCGCCTGCCCACAGCGGAACTCATAGGCGCCGTCGAGCACGTAGAACGCCCTCGTGACTCATGTCTGAAGCGCCCTGAACGGGCGTCAAGCCGCGAGCGTCCGAGCCCCTCACGCGCAGCACCCGATGCTCGGGTCACGCACGCGCTCGCGCGCGCGGGGTCAGGTCTAGAACGGCGCTGGGCGGCAAGTCCTACGTCGTCGGCTGCTCCTGCGCGTACTGCTCGCCGATGCACTGTCGCGGGCCCCCGTTCTTGCCGGCATCGAACGCCTTGATCCGGTCGAACGGGTCACCATGGTCGCCCACATCGCCCCAGGGAAGTTCGTCCGCCACGTCAGTCAGCCCGTTCGTGATCTCCTTGACGTCACCCTCCTCGAGGATGAGCGTCCCGTCGGCGATCGCTCCGTAGAGGGTGGCTCCGGCCAGGCAGTCTGCGGTGAGCTCCGAGGCAACGCTCTGCTGGTCCTTGTTGAAGTGGTGTGCGACCGCGTGGCCCCATTCGTGCGCCACGATCATGTAGACGAACGAGTCACCGAGTTCAAGCGCCTGCAGCATGAACTCGACGTCGAAGGCCAGGTAGTGCTGGTCGCCACCGCAGTGGAAGGCGTTCGGCTGGCGCGGCAGCGGGTCGCCGTTGCAGAGGATCTCGTCGTGCTTGTGGTAGTACATGCCGGGCAGTTCGGGGAAGCTCGCCGTCTCGACAAGCTCCGGCGCCACGTACTCGCCCTGGAAGTACTTGGACCAATGCTTGGCCCAGTAGTTGCCAGTGACGTTGAGAGCCGCCTTGTAGTCATCGCGGAACTCGGCGAGCTGCGCGTCGCTGGCCAGCGGCGGCTCAATCGTGACGTCGGGCTCGGGCGTCCCAGTGGTCACGTCAGGCGTGGGAGCCTCAGTGGAGGCGTCGGGCTCGGGCGACGTGGTTGTCACGTCGGGCACGGGCTCCGTGGTCGTGTCGCCGGCGATCGGACCTTCGTTGGGCGCTGGGTCGGAGCCACAGCCAGTAGCGAGGAGAGCGACCAGGGCGGCTGCCGCCGCGGTCCTCCGTGCGCGTCTTCTCATGACGTCTACTCCCGTTGTCCGTTGTCGACTCGTCGCCTACAGAGGTCTCACATACCTACGGAGGGGTGGCACCACGTCAGGAAATGAGAGCGGGTGTCGCGGATCGGCTCTCTGCGGGGCGACGAGGAAGGCTGTCACTCGACGCTTCACACCCCCGAGATGACGTCTCAGCCCCCGGCCCCGGTCGTGGTATCGGGACGGGCTGGCGACGGTCTGTGGCGTGACGCTTCCTCGGGCAGAGAAGGCCATACCGTTGGAGACGTCGGCGTACAGGTGGAACGACACGTCCCCCACCGCGCTGAGGCCCGAACGGGCGTGCTGATCCGTCCGGTGGCCAGTTCTCGGTTGTTCCGCGATGGCAGCCGCTCCGCCACCGGTCTGGGCCAGGACCATGCGCGGGAAACGCCGTGCGCCGCACCTCTCCAACCTCCGTCGTCGACAGTTCCGCGCGCGGGCTCTACGCACGGCAGTAACACCTGATAGTGCGTGCAGGATGTCCCAGCTAGCCCTATTGGTACATAGCCATATGGGATGAGGGACCTGCGTCACTGATCCACTACCGAATGAAACGTAGGGCGGGCAGTGCCCGTCAGCGATAGTCGCTGCGCTCGGTGCCGTTGCTGGCTCATGACTCAGCGCAGCCCACGCGCCTTTCAGCGCGGCGTGCGAACGCGAGCCCGACGTGCGCCGGGCACCCGGCTAGGAGCTGCGGCGCGGACGTCGCCGCTAGGCGCGTGACTCCGTAACACGCCGCGTGGGGTCCCGGGGGTGGCGCCGCATCTCGGGATGATGATGTGGTGGTTGAGGACGTGTTGTTCGAGGCGGCGCCGGTGGAGCTACCGGCCCGGCCGCGGGTGCCGGTGGCCAAGACGTTTCGCCGGTTCGATCCGGCGCA
>JALYMN010000183.1 GCA_030773675.1 Actinomycetota bacterium | reverse complement strand
AGCGCTGCGGTGTCGAGGCTGCGGTAGCCGGCCTCGAGCGCCGTCGTCACGGCCCGTTCGGCCTCCTCGGCCGGGACCTGCCACAGGCCGAAGCCGAGCTGCGGCATGGTCACCCCGGAGGCGAGGGCCACGGTCGGCACGGCGGTCGAGTCGGTCATGCGATCTCCTCCGGGCGGACGGTCCTGCGTGTCCCCGTCCGCCTGCCCCGCCTCGCCGTCCTCAGTCGGCTCAGCTCAGTCGTACTCGACGTACTCCTCGACGAGCCCCGGCCCGTAGGACCCGCCGTACACCACACCGCGCGACATCCGGCCTCCGGGCCAGAAGTCCGGCACCGGCGGGCTCGGCGGCCCGTTCTGGTCGGCCGGGACGCCGAGCAGCGCGCGGGTGACCGACTGGCTGGCGTCGAGCAGGTCGTCGAGCGCCCGGGACAGATGCGCGCCGGTCACGGTCGGCGGGTCCGAGTCCGGTCCGACAGCGCCCTCGAGCGCCTCGAGCACCGCCCGGCGGAGCAGCTCCTTGAGGAACGACGCCGTGACGCCGTGAGTGCGCTCGACCGCATCCCGGAGGTCGTCCTCGCTGAGGTCGAGGACGAGGCCCCGGCCGTGCACCTCGAGCAGCCGGCGCCGGGCTTCGTCGTCCGGCAGCCCGATCTCGACGGCGACGTCGACCCGGCCGGGCCGCGCCGCGAGCGCGGGCTCGAGCAGGTCGGCCCGGTTGGTGGTGAGCAGGAACAGCAGGTCGGCGTCGGCGGCGCTGCCGTCCATCGCGTCGAGCAGCTCGAACAGCACGGGCGAGGAGCCCGGGCCGAAGGAGCGGTCCTCGGCCACGAGGTCGACGTCCTCAAGGACGACGACGGACGGCTGCAGCTTGCGGGCCAGGTCGGCCACCGCGCCGATCATCATGAGGGCGCTGCCGGACAGCAGCAGCACGGTCGTGCCCTGCAGCGCCTGCACCAGGTAGCGGGTGGTGTGGGTCTTGCCGGTGCCAGGAGGCCCGTAGAGCAGGAGCCCGCGCTTGAGGTGCCGGCCGGTCGCGCGCAGCCGGTCGCGTTGGCGCGCCACGTCGAGGGTGTGGCGCTCGACCCGGCGCAGCACGTCCTCGGGCAGGACGACGTCGTCGCGGCCGGTCGGCGGGAGCTCGGCGAACACGAGGGTCGGCCCGGCCGGGCCCGGGCGCAGCTCGACGACCTGCCCGCGGTAGACGTCGAGCCGGTCGCGCAGCTCGGCCAGCTCGCGCAGGACCTCCTGGGCCGCGCCGGTGGCGAGCCCGGCGACCTCGACGACCAGCCGGGGCTCCTCGTGGCGCTGCGGCCCGGCGACGAGCAGCACACCGCGACCGCGCGCGTCCTCGACGAGCAGCAGCGCGAGGTTCCAGCAGCCGTGCGTGCGGCCCGGCCCGCTCGGCAGGTCGACCACGTCGGGCGCCGACAGCGTCACCGGCGGGAGCCCCGTGCCGTGCAGCAGTTGCGACAGCGAGATGCCGCCGAAGTGCGGCGGCATCGACAGCCCCTTCACCCGCACCGTCCGCCCGGGCTCGGCCGTCCATGCGTCGAGCGCGACCTGCAGGTTGACGTGCTCGAAGGCCGGCAGGGACGCCGTGACGACCGACTGGGCCTCGCCCCGGTCGCCGAGGTGGCCGCGCAGCAGCGAGGCGACCGGGTGCGCACGGTCCTCCGGCTGGTGCACCCACTCCAGGAACGAGCGGAAGGTGCGCAGGAACTCGCGGGCCTCGTCTGGGGAGGGTGCGGTCATGCGGCGCACCCTGACCGGCCCGGGGCCCGCCGAGCAAGCCGGTAGTCGGTAGACGGCACGAGACTGTCGCGGGAACGCCAGAGGGCCCCGGCGCAGTGCCGGGGCCCTCTGGTCGTCGGGCTAGATCGGGCGGACGTTCGCGGCCTGCGGGCCCTTCTGGCCCTGCGTGACGTCGAACTCGACCCGCTGGTTCTCGTCCAGGCTGCGGTAGCCGTCGGACGCGATCGCCGAGTAGTGGCAGAAGACGTCGGACCCGCCGCCGTCCTGGGCGATGAAGCCGAAGCCCTTCTCGGCGTTGAACCACTTGACGGTGCCCTGAGCCATGCTGTTCTCCTTCGGTCGTGCGGAGCCGGCGAGCGCCGGGCCCGGGTCGCCGTACCGACCGGCAGACACGCCAGGCAGGGACATTCCACTGGCGTTCGAGAACGAGAGGAGATGCGACAGCAACCGCGCACGACGCTACCCGCTCCGGCCGCCGGCGGGTCAGAAGGGCAGGACGACCTCCGCCGCCTCGGTCCAGGTCAGCACCGTCGCGCCGAAGCGCGGCTCCGGGACCTCGACCTCGCCGTTGAGCAGCAGGCGCAGCGCGAGGTGGGGCAGGTTGAGCCCGCTCGCCGCGCTGTGGAACAGCCCGGACGCCGCCCGCGTGTTCACCTCGAGCAGCCGGCAGACGCCGTCGGCGCCGTACCGGACCTGCACGTTGGACAGGTAGCGCAGGCCGTGCCCCTCGCTCATGGCCCGGGTGATCGCGAGCGCCTGCGGGTCGTCGACGAGCAGCCGGGTCCACGGCGGTCCGCCCTTGCTGCGCGGCACCGCGGCGAGCACCCGGCCGTCGCGGCTCAACACGTCGACCGACAGCTCGTCGCCGTCGAGGTGCTCGGCGACGAGCAGGGGCGCGACCGTCCCGCGGGCGGTGATGCGGCGCTCGACGTCGTCGGGGTGCACGCGCGGCGACGGGAGCATGAGCAGGTCCTCGAAGCCGCCGACGGTCTCGTCGAGCACCCGAAAGCCCTGTGCGCCGTGGTCGTCGACCGGCTTGACGCACGCACCGAGCCCCCACGCGCGCAGGTCGTCGTACGCCGCGCGGAAGCCGGCCGCGTCGGTCACGACGTGCGTGCGCGGCACCGGGACGCCGAGCGCCTGCGCGCTCTCGTGCGCGCGCGCCTTGTCGCCGAGCACCCGCAGCGCCTCGGGCGGGCTGACCATGAGCCGGACGCCGGCCGCGGCGAAGCGGTCCGCGGCCTGCGCCACCGCCAGCCGCTCCCGGACCGGCACGAACACGTCGACCCGGCGCTGCGCGCAGACCTCGAGCGCGCGCTCGACCCACTCCTCGCCGACGAGGTGCTCCGGCTCGGGGAACGCCTCGTCGCAGGCCTGCAGGAACGGGGTGCTGCGCACCGTGTGGCTGCCGACGACCTCGAGCGGCAGGCCGTCGTCCGCGCAGCCCTGACGGAGCAGGGCAATGAGCTGGAAGGTGCCGCGGTAGGCCTGGTTGAACCAGATCCTCACCGGACCATCCAAGCGGAAAGCGCTGTACGGACGGCGCGGCGGCTGTCACCGTCTGCCGGCCGCGCCGTCCGGGGCGCGCACATGGGAGGAGGACCGAGTGACCGCCACGCAGGTCGCCCCGAAGCTGCTCAGCTGGGCGACCGACCTCGAGCAGGCGACCGTCGACCAGGCGGCCCGCACCGCCCGACTGCCGTTCGTCGAGGGCCACGTCGCGCTGATGCCCGACGCGCACGTCGGGCTGGGATCGACCGTCGGGTCGGTCGTGCCGACCCGCGGCGCGGTGATCCCGTCGTGCGTCGGCGTCGACATCGGCTGCGGCATGGTCGCGAGCGAGACGACGCTGACGGCCGCGGACCTGCCGGACAGCCTCGACGCGCTCATGCCGCTCGTGGCACAGCGCGTCCCGGCGGGCGTCGGAAAGGCGCACGCCGAGCCCGTCGCGGACGACGCGCTGGCCGCGCTCGGCCGGCCGCGCACCCCGCTCACCGCCAAGCAGGAGCGCACGGCGGCGGTGCAGTTCGGCACGCTCGGCTCCGGCAACCACTTCGTCGAGGTGTGCCTGGACGAGCGCGACCGGGTCTGGACGGTGCTGCACTCCGGCTCGCGCGGCATCGGCAACCAGCTCGCCCAGCGCGCGATCGACGAGGCCAAGGGGCTGATGAAGCAGCGCTTCATCAGGCTCGAGGACCCCGACCTCGCCTACCTCGTGCAGGGCGAGCCGTCGTTCGAGACCTACGTCGCCGACATGCTGTGGGCGCAGGCGTACGCGATGGGCTCGCGGACGGTGATGGCCGAGCAGGTGCTGCGCAGCCTGTTCCAGGTCGTCGGCGCCGGCCAGCACGTCCGGACGACCAACTGCCACCACAACTTCACCCAGCTCGAGCACCACGCCGGCAAGGACCTTTGGATCACTCGCAAGGGCGCGATCAAGGCGGGCAAGGGCGACGAGGGGGTGATCCCGGGCTCGATGGGCACCCGCTCGTACGTCGTGACCGGGCTCGGGTCGACGGCGTCGTACGCGTCGTGCTCGCACGGCGCCGGACGGCGGCTGTCGCGCGCGGCGGCGCGCAAGCGGCTGTCGGTCGACAGCCTGCGCGAGGCGATGGCCGGGCGGTCGTGGAACGCGGACGCCGCCGAGCGGCTGCTCGACGAGCACCCGGCGTCGTACAAGGACATCGACCAGGTCATGGCCGACCAGACCGACCTGGTGGCCGTCCAGCACACGCTGCGGCAGGTGTT
>JALYMN010000182.1 GCA_030773675.1 Actinomycetota bacterium | reverse complement strand
GGCCCGCTCCGGGCCGCCGAGCCGGGCGCGCTCGAGCCGCTCCTGCAGCTCCTCGGCGAGCGCGCGCTGCGCCTTGTCGTTGCGCGCGAAGGCCTCGCCCGCCGGGTCGACCGCCGACCGCAGCCGGACCTCGTCCACGCGCCCCTCCGCTCCCGCCGCGCTGTTCGGCGCTGGTCGGCGCCCGCGGCGGGAGGTTAGGCTCCGTTCACCTGCCTGTCCAGGGCGAGCATGAGGGGGTCGGGTGCCTGCTGCCCCGCGCACGCGCGACGTGGTGCTGCGCGAGGCCGCGCGGCTGTTCGCCGCACGCGGCTTCCACGGCACCTCGGTCGAGGACCTCGGCGCGGCCTGCGGCATCAGCGGCCCGGCGGTGTACAAGCACTTCCCGAGCAAGGACGCCGTCCTGGCGCGGCTGCTGGTCGGGATCAGCGAGCAGCTGCTCGACGGCGGCCGGGCGGTCGTCGCCCACGCCGACCGGCCGGCCCAGGCGCTGCGCGGGCTCGTGGCGTTCCACGCCGATTTCGCCGTCGCCGAGCCCGACCTCATCCGCGTGCAGGACCGCGACCTCGCGTCGCTCAAGGACGCCGACCGCGACGCGGTGCGCCGGCTGCAGCGCGACTACGTCGAGCTCTGGACGGCGGTGCTCCGCCAGGTCGACCCCCTGCTGCCCGAGGCCGTCGCCCGGCTGCGCGCCCACGCGGTGTTCGGGTTGCTCAACTCGACCGCGCACAGCGCCCGCGGCCGGGGCGCGCCGCGCGACCAGGTGGGCCAGCTGGTGGGCATGGCGCTGCGCGCGCTGGAGGACGGCCGCACCGGCGCCGTCGGCCGCGCCCCCGAGCCCGTCCGGACGGGAGCGGCATGACCGAGCTGGTGCACCTGGAGGTCGCTGGCGGCAGGGCGACGGTCACGCTGGACTCGCCGGCCAACCGCAACGCGCTGAGCGCGCAGGTGCGCCGCGAGCTGTCGGCGCACCTCGCGACCGCGCTAGACGACGAGGTGGTGCGGGTCGTCGTCCTGACCCACACCGGCCCGGTCTTCTGCAGCGGCATGGACCTGCGCGAGGCGCGCGGCAGCAGCGCCGGCACTCAGGGCGTGAACGAGCTGCCGGTGATCCTGACGACGCTGTCGCGCTCGCCGAAGCCCGTCGTGGCCCGCCTGGCCGGGCCCGCCCGCGCGGGCGGCGTCGGGATCGTCGCGGCCTGCGACATCGCAGTGGCCGCCGAGACCGCGACGTTCGCCTTCAGCGAGGTGCGCATCGGCGTCGTCCCTGCCGTGATCAGCGTGCCGGTGCTCCCGCGACTGCTCGCCCGCCCGGCGCACGAGCTGTTCCTCACCGGCGAGGCGTTCGACGCCCGGCGCGCGGTGGCGATTGGCCTGCTCAACAGCGCCGTGCCGGCCGACGGGCTCGACGCCGAGGTCGACCGGTACGTGCGCATGCTCGCGCTCGGCGCACCCGGCGCGCTGGCGTCGACGAAGCGGATGCTCACCGCTCAGCGGCCGGCGTCCCTCGACGACGCGTACGCCGAGATGCTCGCGCTGTCGGCGAGGCACTTCGCGTCCGAGGAGGGCCAGGAGGGCATCCGCGCGTTCGCCGAGAAGCGCCCGGCCCGCTGGGTGCCGCAGGACTGAACGGACCCCTGTCCCCTGACGGGCGGTGCCCTCGGCGACCTCCGGCACGTCCGCGTCGTGACGCGCCGGCGCGCCACGACCGGGAGGTGCCCGCGACGGGCGGCGCAGGACCGCCGACGCCGGGCTGCGGCTGTCGGTGCGGAGACGGGGAGATTTGAACTCCCGATGGGTTGCCCCAAACCTCATTAGCAGTGAGGCGCCATAGACCGGACTAGGCGACGTCTCCCGGGAGGCTGCGGGACAGCCAACCGCCGCACAGCGTAGCGGGAGGGGTCAGTCCAGTTCCAGGGTGTGCACGAGCTCGAGCCCGTCGACCTGCTCGCCGGCCTGCACGAACCCGAGCCGGCGCACGAGGCGCAGGCCGGGGGCGTTGTCCGGCCGGACGCTCGCCAGGCACCGGGCGGCGCCTGCGCCCGCGCCCGGTCGAGCAGTGCCCGGGCCGTCTCGGTGGCCAGCCCGCGGCCGCAGTGCGCCGGCGCACCCGATCTCCACGCCGGCCCACAGCTGCACGTCGCGCAGCGCAGCACGCGCGCGTCATCGGCGAAGGTGGTCACAGCCACCCGTTGCGCTTGAAGCCGCGGTACAGCAGGTAGGAGATCGTCGCCATCAGCCCGAGCGCGAACGGGTAGCCGAACTGCCACTCGAGCTCGGGCATGTGCTCGAAGTTCATGCCGTAGATGCCGGCCAGCGTGGTGCAGACCGTGAGGATCGCGGCGTACGCGCTGATCTTGCGCATGTCCTCGTTCTGCCGCAGCGTCACCTGGGCGACGTTGGCGTCGAGGGTGCCCTGCAGCAGCGCGTCCAGCCCGCGCACCCGGTCGTCGGCCCGCAGCACGTGGTCGTGGACGTCGCGGAAGAGCTCGACCGTGCCCGGGTGCAGGCCGGCGACCTCGCCGTCGGCCAGCCGCTCGGTCGCGGCGACCAACGGGTGCACCGCGCGCGACACCTCCAGCACCTCGCGGATGAGCGTGTAGATGCGCTGCGTCGGGTCGTTGCGGTCGTGGCCGAACACCTGGTCCTCGACCTCGTCGACGTCGGTCTCCAGGCCGTCGAGCGCGGGGCTGTAGGCGTCGACGACGGCGTCCGCGACGCCCCAGAGCACGGCGCTGGGGCCGAGCGCCAGCAGGTCGGGCCGGTCCTCGAGCACGCGCCGGACGTCGCCCAGCGCAGGCGCGTCGCCGTGCCGGACCGTGACCACGTAGGAGTCGCCCACGAAGACCATCACCTCGCCGAGGACGACGACCTCCTCGGAGTCGACGTACCGGACGGTCTTGAGTACCAGGAACAGCACGTCGCCGTACTGGTCGAGCTTGGGCCGCTGGTGGGCGTGGACGGCGTCCTCGACGGCGAGCGGCGGCAGGGAGAACTCCGCGGCCGCGGCGGCCAGCGCCGCCGCGTCGGGCTGGTGCAGGCCGAGCCAGACGAACGCGTCGGGGCTGCTGCGCGCCTGCTCGCTGGCCACGTCGAGCGGCAACGTGCCGCCCTGCCGCCGTCCGCCGCAGTAGAGCGCGCAGTCGACGATGGCGCGGTCGATGTCGGAGGTGCCGGAGTGCCGGGTGCGGCGCGGGCCGCCGTTCGGGGCCACCGTCGGGAACGTGCGTCGTCCGTCCACTCGTGCAGTCTGGCCCTGCGGGCGGCGGACCTACAGTCGCGGCCCGTCGCGGTCGAAGCAACCGGGGTGCCGACCCTGCCCGCCCGCCGCCGCGCGCTGCTCGCCGCAGCGCTGCTGGCC
>JALYMN010000181.1 GCA_030773675.1 Actinomycetota bacterium | reverse complement strand
GACCTGGCGTCGTTCGCGGCGGGCGCCCGGCCGGTGGTCGACGCGACCGCCGGGCCATCGCCGCTCCCGCCGCCGGAGGTGTTCCGGCGCTGACCGTTCAGCCGCCGCCGGTCTCCTCCAGCAGCGTCCGGACGACGTCGTCCAGCTCGCCCGTGCGCGCGAACACCGCCCGCTGCCGGGCCGCGCTCGTGCCGCGGGCGAGCGCCTGCCCGGCCAGCGCGGACACCTCCCCCCACTCCCCCGCCTCCTCCAGGTCCGGCCGCAGCCGGTCGAGCAGCGCGCGCACGACCTCCTCCGCGGGGCGCAGCCGCCGCGCGCGGACGTCGAGCAGGGCGTCCTGCGTGCCGTACCGCGCGGCCCGCCAGCGCGCGGCGCGCACCACCTCGGGGCGGACCTGCTCCGCGGGCTGCTCGCACACCGCCCGCGCCGCGGCGACGCGCACCAGCGCGCGGGCGAGGCCGGCGTGCAGCACGACGTCGTCGACCGGGGGGCAGGCGTCGGCGACGCGCACCTCCACCGTTGGGTAGCGGGTGGAGGGCCGGGCGTCCCAGTAGAGGTGGCTCGCGTCGTCGATGATCCCGGCCGCGACGAGGTCGGCCACCGTGCGGTCGTACTCGGCGCGGTCGGCGAACACCTCCGGCGAGCCGGTCACCTGGAACCGGCCGTACCAGAGCGTGCGGTAGCTCGCGTAGCCGCTGTCGGTGCCCTCCCAGTACGGCGACGAGCCCGACAGCGCGAGCAGGGTCGGCAGGTCGGCCCGCAGGTGCGCCAGCAGCCGCACGGCGACCTCTGGGTCGTCGACGCCGACGTGCACGTGCGTGCCGCAGATCAGCTGCTGCAGCGCGATGAGGCCCCAGCGCTCGACGAGCCCGACGTAGCGCACCCCGGGCGTGAGGCGCTGCTGCTGCCAGGTGGCGGTGGGGTGGGTCGCCGCCGCGAGGACGTGCGCGCCGTGTGCCCGGGCGGCCTGCTCGGCGCCGCGGCGCAGCCGGACGACCTCGGCGCGCAGCTCGGCGAGCGTGCGCACCACCTCGGTGCCGGTCTCGAGCTGGCTCGTCGAGATCTCGCTCTGCGCCCGGTCGCCGAGCAGCCGGTGCGCCTCCTCGACCACCTGCGGCCGGTCGGCGAGCTGGAGCGTCTCGGCGTCGACGAGGTGGTACTCCTCCTCCACCCCGATCGTGGCGCCGACGGTCACGGGCGGCTTCGCGCCGCGCGGAAGTCCGGCGCGCGTTTGCCCAGGAACGCCTCGACGCCCTCGGCGTACTCGGCGCTCGCCCACGAGCCGCGGTAGAGCCCGAGGACGTCGTCGTCGACGTCGCGCCGGCCAGCGGCGACCCGGGCCAGCAGCTGCTTCGCGCCGGTCAGCGATACCCGCGCGCGGGCGCCGAGCAGGCCGGCGAGCTCGTACGCCCGGTCGGCGACGCGCTCGGCCGGCAGCACCTCGTGCACGAGCCCGATCCGCAGCGCGGTCGCCGCGTCGACCTGCTCGCCGGTCAGCAGGAACCAGCCCGCCCAGGCCTGCCCGACCACGTCGACGAGCCGGGCGGTGCTCGGCAGCGCGTAGACGATCCCGAGCTTGGCCGGCGTGACGGCGAAGCGGGCCGTCTCGTCGCAGACCCGCAGGTCGCAGGCCGCGGCGACCTGCGTGCCGCCGCCGAGCGCCCACCCCTGCACGAGCGCGACGGTCGGCTTGGGGAACGCGAGGATCGCCGCCTCCCCGCCCTCCACCGCGGCGCCGTACCGCTCGGCGTCGGCCGACTCCCGGCGCAGCTCGGTGAACTCGCTGATGTCGGCGCCCGCCGAGAACGGCCCGCCGGGCGTGCCGCGGACGACCACGACGTCGACCCCGTCGTCCTGCGCCAGCGCGGGCATGAGCCGGCCGAACGCCGACCACATCGCGAAGCTGATCGCGTTGTGCCGCTCGGGGCGGTGCAGCTCGACCGTCACGACGCCGCCGTCCCGGGTCACGCGCAGCGCGCCGGCGGCTTCCTGCAGGAGGTCCTCGTGCACCGGGTCATCCTGCCCTGCGCCCCGGACGGCGCCCTGCGCCGCGGTGCCGCGCGCTACGGGCCGGCGGAGCGGCGGACGTAGCGCCCCTGCCAGGGCGTCTCGACCGCGCGGCGGTCGTAGTGCGCCCGGACCCACGCCACGGCCTGCCCGGCGGGCACGCCGTCCAGGACCGCGACGCAGGCGAGGGCCGTCCCGGTCCGCCCGCGCCCGCCGCCGCAGGCGATCTCGACCCGCTGCTCGGCGGCCCGCTCCCACACGTCGTGGAGCGCGTCGCGCGCGTCCTCGACGTCCACCGGCAGCCGGAGGTCCGGCCAGCGCAGCCAGCGGGAGGGCCAGGGCACCGGAGCGGGCGGGCGGGCGAGCAGGTAGAGCCCGAACTCCGGTGCCGGGCCGGGCGGGAGCGGACGGCGCAGCGCGCGGCCGCGCAGGCGCCGGCCGCTGGGCAGCGCCAGCACCCCGGCGCCGTCCGGCCAGGGCCCGGACATGCCGACCGCCGGAGCCTGCGCCGCTACGCCGAGCGCAGCTCCTTCTTGAGGATCTTGCCGGTTGGACCCTTGGGCAGCGCGTCGACGATGCGGACCTCGCGCGGGTACTTGTACGCCGCCATCCGCTCTCTGCAGTACTCGCGGACCTCGTCGGGCTCGGCCGACGCCCCCGGCTTGAGCGCCACCACCGCGACGACCTCCTCGCCGAGCTTGTCGTCGGCCTTGCCGATGACCGCGGCCTCGGCGACGGCCGGGTGCTCGAACAGCACCTCCTCGACCTCGCGCGGGTAGACGTTGTAGCCGCCCCGGATGATGAGGTCCTTCTTGCGGTCGACGATGAACAGGAATCCGTCCTCGTCGGCGTACGCGAGGTCGCCGGTGTGGAACCAGCCGCCGCGGAACGCCTCCACCGTCGCCTCGGGCTTCTTGTAGTAGCCCTTCATGATGTTGTGGCCCCGGATGACGATCTCGCCGACGTGCTCCTGCCCGGGCGGCAGCGGCTTGTCGTCGTCACCGACGACGCGCACCTCGACGCCCCAGATCGGCTTGCCGATCGACAGCACCTTGCGCACGGAGGCGTTGACGTTGAACGTCGTCGTGCTCGCGCTCTCCGACAGCCCGTAGCCCTCGAGGATCACGCTGCCCGGGAACTTGTCCTCGAACGCGCGGATCACCTCGCCGGGGATCGCCGCGCCGCCGGACACACCGGTGCGCAGGCTGGACAGGTCGCGGCCGGACATGTCGGCGTGCAGCAGAGCGGAGAACATCGTCGGCACGCCGGAGAAGATCGTGCAGCGGTGCCGCTCGATCGCGTCGACCACCGGCCCGACCTCGAAGCGCGGCACGAGCACCATCGTCCCGCCGTACCGCACGGTCGTGTTGAGCACGCTGGACAGCCCGAACACGTGGAACAGCGGCAGGACCGCGACGCTCACGTCGTCGTCCTGGAACTCGAACAGCTCGCCCGCCACCGTGCAGTTCATGAACAGCTGGAAGTGGGTGAGCTCGGCGCCCTTGGGCTTGCCGGTCGTGCCGGAGGTGTAGAGCAGCACCGCCGTGGTGTCGGCGCCGAGCGGGACGATGTCGCGAGTGTCCTCCGCGAAGTAGAGCTCGTCGTAGTGCTTGGTGCCCTCGGGCCGCGCGTCGTTGCCCGGCAGGTTGACCACGTACGTCGGCACCTCGCGGTCGAGCTGCCGCGCCCCGGCCACCGCCTCCTCGGCGAAGCTCTCGAAGGTGATGAGCAGCTCGCTGTCGCTGTCGTCCAGGTGGTAGGCGACCTCCGAGGCCCGCAGCAGCGGGTTGAGCGGCACCATCACCAGCCCGGCCTTGAGGATGCCGAAATAGGTGAACAGGAACTGCGGCAGGTTCGGCAGCTGCACCGCGACCTTGGCGCCCTGCTGCAGTCCCAGGCCGAGCAGGCTGGTCGCGATCCGCCCGGAGATCTCGTCGACCTGCGCGTAGGTGAACGACAGGTCGCCGCTGTGGCACAGCGGCTTGTCCGCCTTCGCGTCCGCGGACTCACGGAGCATGATCGCGAGGTTGAAGCTCATGGCCGGCAGCGTAGTGACGCCGGTCACCTCCCGGGCAGCGCCGGTCGGGCGTGGTGTGCTGTCCGGCGTGCCGCTGCGGAACACGGACAGGAGCGCGACATACGTGGGTCGGCGTCGGTCCGGCAGGCAGGCGGAGCGGCACCCGCGCCGTCGTCATGACGTCGAGGGGCTGCGGGGGGTCGCCGTCCTCGCGGTCCTGCTGTTCCACGCCGGCGTGCCCGGCCTGGACGGCGGCTACGTCGGCGTGGACGTGTTCTTCGTGCTGTCGGGGTTCCTCATCACCGGGCTGCTGTGGGCGGAGCTGAGCGGGACGGGCCGCCTGTCGCTCCTCGCGTTCTGGGCGCGCCGGGCCCGACGGCTGCTCCCCGCCTCGGTCCTCGTCCTCGTGGTGACGGCGGGAGCCGCCTCGGCGCTGCTGTCCCCGCTGCGCGCCAGGTCGGTGCTCGGGGACGCCGTCGCCTCCGCCCTGTACGCCGCCAACCACCGGTTCGCCGCCGCCAGCACGGACTATCTGGCGGACACAGGGGCGCCGTCGCCCCTGCTGCATTACTGGTCCCTCGGGGTGGAGGAGCAGTTCTACGTCGTCTGGCCGCTCCTGGTGGTCCTCTCGGCGCGCCTGGCACGCGGCCGGCGCGCCCCCCGCGCGGTGGCGACGTCGCTGGTGCTGGCGCTGGCGGCGACGTCCTTCGCCTGGTGCTCGCTGTTGACCGTGCGCTCCCAGCCCTGGGCGTTCTTCTCCCTGCCGAGCAGGGCCTGGGAGCTCGCCGCCGGAGGCGCTGTGGCGCTGGCCGTGCCGCTGCTGCGTCGGATGCCCGCAGCGGTGGCCGTCGTCCTGGGTTGGGCCGGGATGCTGGCGCTCGGCCTGGCGGTCAGGGCGCTGGGCCCGGAGACCGCGTTCCCCGGCACCGCAGCGCTGCTGCCGGTGCTGGGCGCGGTCGCGGTCGTCGGCGCGGGCTGCCGTCCCACCCGCCACGGCGCGCAGCGGCTGCTCGACCGGGCTCCGCTGCGGTGGGCAGGGCGGTTGTCGTACTCCTGGTACCTGTGGCACTGGCCCGTGCTCGTGCTCGCGGCCGAGGTCGCAGGCCCGCTGTCGCTGCTCACCCGGCTGGCGCTGGTGGGAGCCAGCGGGCTGCTGGCCGCCGTGACACTGGCCGTCCTGGAGGACCCGGTGCGCCGGTCGGCGCTGCTCGCGCGACGTCCAGCGCTAGGGCTGGCCGGCGCCGGAGCGCTCACGGCCGCCACCGCCGCGGCAGCCGTGAGCGCGGTCGCCCTGCTGCCAGCCCTGGGG
>JALYMN010000180.1 GCA_030773675.1 Actinomycetota bacterium | reverse complement strand
GCCGCCGCCGTGCATCTGCACGGCCAGGTCGTAGCGGTGCTCGCGCTGCGCGGCGCACCACTGTTCGAGCACCTCGGCGGCGCGTCCGGCTGCCCACCCGGACGCCCTGGGTCAGCGGCACCTGCACGTAGCGGTCGCACGGGCCGGCCGGCCCTCGACGAGCGGGCGCACGTGCGCGGCGCCGAGCAGGGTGATCTCGGCGTCCGGATAGGCGTCGCGCAGCGCGGCGAGCGCGGGCTCCGCGATGACGTAGTCGCCGATCCCGTTGGCGCGCAGCACCGCGAGCCGGCGCACGCCGGGCACGACGCTCGGGAGCGGGTCGGCGGGCAGGTCGAGGGCACGGACCTGGGTCAACGACTCAGTCCCCTGCCCGGACGATCTTGTGGAAGCGCTCTCTCCGCCGTCCTTCGTGTACTCCTGGTAGAGGAAGTCGACGTCGGACTCGTCGAACGTGGCGAAGAAGGCGTCGCAGTCGACCTCCTCGAGGCGGTCCTGCTCGTCGCGGAACTCGATCCGCAGCAGGCCGGGGCTGCTCGTCGCCGCCGGTGCCCCGCACGTCGGCGGGGGTGCCGCCGCGGCTCTCGGCCCAGGTGCGGATGACGTCGTGGTCGCGCGTCGTGAACGACGCCGTGAGCGTCGGGCGCTTGGTCGAGCGGCTGACGGCGTCGCCCTTGCCGAGCTGCTCGGCGATCCACCCGCTCCCGTGCACCTCCGGCGCCGGCGAGCCGTCGCGGCCCTTGCGCGTGCCCGCCGGCGTGCGGCCGGGTCCGGTGCTCCGCCTCGGCCGCCGGGGCGACCCGAGTCCTTCCCGGACCGCTTGTCGGCCTTGTCCTCGGCCTTGTCCTCGGTCTTGGCGGCGCGCTCCTCCTTCTCCTTGGCCGTCTTCTCCTTCTCCCGGGCTTTGGCGGCGCGCTCCTGCTCCTTGGCCGCGCTCGTCGTCCTTCTTGCCGGTCGCGCTGTCGTCCCTGCTGCGCGTCGCCGTGGCCGTCGCCATGGTGTCCTTCTGGGGGCGTCGTGGGTGGTCCGGCGGTGCCCCGCCTGTCGCGGCCGGTAACACGGCAGACACCCGGACGGGGAGGGCTCGCCCTGGACTGCGCCGTTTCCTGCCCGCGGACCTCGGGTAGCGCGCCGTCGATCATGTCCGCACGCAGGAGGAGCCTCGTGAGCGCTGTCCCCGCCGGGGCGCCGGTCGACTGGCGGGCGCTGCGCCGGGTGCTGGCCGTGCGGCTGGACAACCTCGGTGACGTGGTCATGGTGACGCCCGCGCTCCGGGCGCTGCGCGCGGCCCTCGCCCCCGGCGCCCGGCTCGACCTGCTCGCCTCTCCCGCCGGCGCGACGCTCGCCCCGCTGCTGCCGGACGTCGACGAGGTGCAGGTGCTGCGGGCCGTGTGGCAGGACGCCTCCGGCGCGCTGCCCCACGACCCGGCCCGCGAGCTGGACCTCGTCGACCGCCTGCGCGGCTACGACGCCGTCGTCGTGTTCACGTCCTTCGCCCAGTCGCCGCACCCGTTGGCGTACGCGGCCTACCTCGCCGGCGTGCCGGTGCGGGTCGGCGTGAGCAAGGAGTTCGCCGGCGGCGTGCTGTCGCACTGGCTGCCCGCCCCGCCAGACGCGCAGCACCAGAGCGACCGGGCGCTCGCGCTGCTCGCGGGCGTCGGCGTCCCGGCACAGGGCCGGCACCTGTCCCTGGCGGTGCCCGAGCCGGCGCGCGCCGCGGCGCAGGCCGTCCGGGAGGAGGCCGGGGTGCCCGACGCGTACGCCGTCCTCGCACCCGGCGCCTCCTGCCCGTCGCGCCGGTACGCCCCCGACCGTTTCGCCGCCGTCGCCCGCGACCTCGGCCTGCCCGTCGCCGTCGTCGGCACCGAGAAGGAGCGCCCGCTCGTGCAGGAGGTGGTGGCCGGCAGCCCGGGCGTGACCGACCTGTCGGGGCGGCTCGACGTCCCAGCGCTGGTCGCGCTCATCTCCGGTGCGCGGCTCGCCGTGACCAACAACAGCGGCGGGATGCACCTCGCCGACGCGGTGGGCACGCCCGTCGTCGCGCTGTTCGCCGGGACCGAGGACGAGTCGCAGTTCGCGCCGCGCAGCGGGCCGGCCCGCCTGCTGCGGGTGCCGACGGCCTGCGCGCCCTGCCGCGCGTTCGCCTGCCCCTACGCGCTGCAGTGCCTGGACGTCGCGCCGTCGGCGGTCGTCGCCGCCGGGCGGGAGCTCGCGGCGTGACCCGGGTGCTCACCTGGCACGTCCACGGCTCCTACCTCTACTACCTCAGCCAGGTGCCGGTGACGTGGTACCTGCCGGTGCGCACAGTCGGTTGCCAGGGGCATGGCGGCGAGGGCTACGGCGGGCGCACGCCGTCGTTCCCCTGGCCCGACAACGTCGTCGAGGTGGCCGCGGACGACGTCGCCGCGCTCGAGCTGGACCTCGTGCTCACCCAGTCGCGGGCGAACTGGGAGCGCGACCGCCACGACCTGCTCGGCGGCCGGGTCGGGGAGCTTCCCCGGGTGCACCTGGAGCACGACCCGCCGGCGCGTTGGCCCAACGACGCCCTGCACCCGGTGCAGGACGACGCCGCGACACTCGTCCACGTCACGCCCTTCAACGAGCTGATGTGGGACAACGGTGCGACCCCGACCCGCGTGGTCGACCACGGCGTCGTCGTGCCGGACGACGTGCCCTGGACGGGCGAGACGGAGGCGGCGGTGACCGTGGTGAACAACCTGTACCGCCGCGGCCGGCGGCTGGGCCCCGATGTCTTCGACGAGGTCGCCGCGCAGGTGCCCGTCGACCTCGCCGGGATGAACGGCGAGGCCTACCCGCGTTGGCTGGGCGACGTCCGGCTGGCCGAGCTGCACCGGCGGCTGCCGTCGTACCGGTGCTTCTTCAACCCCATCCGCTACACGAGCATGGGGCTCGCGGTGTGCGAGGCGATGGCGCTCGGCCTGCCGGTCGTCGGGCTCGCGACCACGGAGATGTCGACGGCGGTGCGCAGCGGCGTCAACGGCCACGTCGAGACCGACCGGCGGCGCCTGGCCGGGCACGTGCGGCGGCTGCTCGCCGACCGCGACGAGGCGGCCGAGCTGTCCGCCGGGGCGCGGCGGGTGGCCCGCGAGCGGTTCGGCATCGAGAGGTTCGTGCGCGACTGGCTGCAGGTTCTCGGCGACGTGACGGGCGCGGCGGTGCCCGCGTGAGCCGGCTGCTCGACCTGCTCGAGGCGGCCGCGGGCACCGAGGTGCTCGTCGTCGGCGACGCCGTGCT
>JALYMN010000179.1 GCA_030773675.1 Actinomycetota bacterium | reverse complement strand
TCCGTCGCTGCTCGCAGCATCTGTGCGCCAGCGATCCCGTACCAAACGGCGTAGAAGCGAAGCTCGCTGTCCAGATTGCGGTCGCCGATGCGCTCCGCATCGGGTCGCCTCGCCTCATGCACGCCGGCAACGCCGCGCACGGTCTGGTGGCAGGCCGCCGCCACCGCGACCGAGCCCGCTGTCAGCAGCGCACCGGAGCGGAGATCCACAGCGTTCCCTTCGTGCCACTGCAGCGCAGCAGGCGCCATTCACTGCAGCCTGCTGAACCTGGCTCGTGAAGCGTGTACTGGGTGGAATTGCCGGCCGACGAGCGGACCAGGGCCTGCGCCAGGTGGTGGCCGGAGCCGGGACCGACACGCGTCCTGAGGTGAATCCGGGCATGTCGTGGGCAGCACTGAGGAGACGACGACGAGAGGGACGGCGAGATGAGCAAGGGCGGCGACAACCGCGAGCAGCGGGCGCACATCCGGCAGGCCGCGCGCGACGGCAAGAGCGCGGGTGATGCGGGACTGTCGACCGGCTCGCACCGGCAGCTCGCCCACGGCGACCAGCAGCAGGCGAAGGAGGAGCTGCACGAGGAGAAGGGCAAGAGCTGAGCCACGGGACGACGTCGGGCAGAGCCGCGCCGACGCCTGCGAAGGCAGGGCTGCAACGAGTTGGCCGTGCGCAGCCGGGCCAGAGCGCAGTCGTCGCTTCCGCCGCCGCTGGGGTGCCGGCCTTGAGGCCGTCGCGAGGAGGACCAGCAGTCCCGCCCGGACAGCGCGGCTCGCCCGGCGGCTCGTCGACTCACTCGGCGAGCAGGGCGGAGAAGTCGGCGGCGTACTCGGCCGGGGCGGTGCCACCGCTGTAGAGCACGACCCGGTCGTCGTGGAAGACGTGGACGGTGCCGGTGTGTTCGACCTCCTGTCCGCTGCCGGTGGCGTGGCTGTGGTCGTCGGGCGGACCGGCGCCGCCGTGGGGATGCGGACTTGCCGTGGACTCGGGCGGGAGGATCTCGGTCCGCGGCGCCTTGAGCGCGTCGAGGGCCTGCTCCGTGGTGGCGGTGCCGCCGACCAGTCCGATGAAGTCGGTGTCGAACTGGTCGAGCCAGCGGCGCAGCACCTCCGGCCTGTCGGTCTCCGGGTCCTCGGTGACGAACACGACCTGTACCTGCTGCCGGTCGGCGTCGCTCATCTGTCGGCGGGCGCTGGCCAGGTCGGCCACCGTGGTGGGGCAGACGTCCGGGCAGCGGGTGTAGCCGAAGAAGACGGCGGTCAGCTCCTTGTCGGGGCGCTGGCGCAGGTCGAAGATCCTCCCGCTGGTGTCGGGCAGCGCCAGGGCGGGCCGAGGGATGATGTCGCTGACCTCGGTGCCGTGCAACACCGTGCCGTCGCCGGTGCGGCTCTCGCCGCCCGTACCCACGGCGACGGGCTCCCGGGACGTCGCGGAGCCGCAGGCGTTGAGCGCCAGAGCGGCGGCGACCAGCCCGGTGGCCAGGCTCAGCCGCACGACGGGCCGGACACAGGGCAGGCGAGCGATGTGAGCCAGCCGGGCAGCGTCAGGCCGGCACCGTGCGGGTCCATCGGGTCCATCGGTCTCCTCGAGGGGTCAGGGCGCGGTCCGTGTGGTGGCCACAGCCGCGCACGGACGAGGCCGGCGCCGACGCTCAAGTGCGTGGCACTACTCCTGGTAGCGGGTGGTGAAGGAGCTGCCGCCGTCGCGGCTGGCGAGGATGCCGCGGTCGCTGACGGCCACGTACAGCGTCTCGGTGCCGTCGCGCTCGTCGACGGCCAGCGCCTCCGGCGGCCCGCCGGTGCTGCCGCGCCTGGTCCAGCTCGTCCCGCCGTCGGCCGAGTGCTGCACGGTACCGTCCGGCGCGACCGCGTAGAGCCCGTCCGGGCGTGGCCAAGACAGCACGGCGAGCGCCGGAGCGCCCGGCACGGCCCCCCACGTGCGGCCGCCGTCGGTGCTGCGGGCCAGGCCGCGCTCGGTGGTGGCCAGCAGCGTGTCCGGTCGGCTCGGGCTGACGGCGACGTCCCGCAGCCCGAGGGTGCTGCGGGTGTCCCAGGTGCGGCCGGCGTCGGGGGAGACCATCAGCCGTCCGCTGCCGCGTCCCAGCCGTAGATGCGGCCGTGGACGGCGTGCAGGGCGTGGAAGTCGACCTCGCCGGTCAGCGACACCGTCTGCCAGGTCTCGGCGGCGTCGGTGCTGCGGATCAGCCCGAGCCGCGGTGGGAGGTGCGGGTCCTTCTGCGAGTCCGGGTGCCCGGAGCCGAGGAAGGTGCTCGGGCCGACCACGGTGAAGCCCCTGGTGTCCTGCATGCGGCCGGCGACGCGGGTCGGCTGGCCCTGCTCGGGCAGGCGGAACAGACCGAAGTGGGTGGCGGCGTACAGCGCTCCGTCGGCCGGGTCCACGCCCAGCCCGTGCACGTGCGCGACGCCGGGGTCGGCGCCAGCGAGCCGGGCCTGCTCCCTGCCCGGACTGCCCGCCGTGCTGCTGGCGGTGGTGCTGCCTGAGGAGCAACCCGAGAGGACGATCAGCGCGAGCGCGACGGCCGGCGTCCATCGACGAGCCATGCGGAGCTCCCAACGACCAGGGCCACTACTGCTGCGGAGCATGAGTCTAGGTACCCCCCCGGAGTACTCTCCTGCCGAGAGCCTCGCACCCGTCGACCAGGAGACGATGATGGCGACTACCAAGGCCCGCAGCCGCACGCCGCGCACCGGCACGACCTCGGCGGCTCCCGCGACCTCGACGGGCCACGACGACGTGGGGGCGGCCGGGGCGGCGACGACCGCTCCGCCCGGCTGTCAGGACGCCCCCGGGTGCGATGAGGCGCCCGAGATGATGCCGACCGACAAGCGCGAGGAGGCGTTGGCCCGGCTGGCCCGCGCCAACGGGCAGGTGCAGGGCATCAGTCGGATGGTCGAGCAGGGCCGGCACTGCACTGACGTGCTGCAGCAGATCGCCGCGGTGCAGAAGGCGCTGGACGGCGTCGGCACGATCGTGCTGCGCAACTACCTGGAGCGCTGCGTTACCACGGCGATCGAGAGCGGCGACCCGCTGATCTACGACGAGCTGATGCGGCTCTTCTCCCGCTACCGCTGACCGGCGGGGCGGTGTCCGTCGCGGTCGACCGGGCCGACACCCAGGTGCTGGGCCGAGCCGGCTGACGCGCACTGAGGCCGGCTGCCGGGGGTGGCGCCGCCGCGAGCGTGATGGCTGACAGCGGCGGTGTTCGCGGTGAGCGCGGCGCGGCGAGACCGCGCTGGCCTCGCCGGACCAGGGCGGCGACAAGGCGGTCGAGGCGGCCCGCGGCGTC
>JALYMN010000178.1 GCA_030773675.1 Actinomycetota bacterium | reverse complement strand
CGGGTCGAGCCCGGCCCGCAGCAGCGCCCGCCGCCGTTCATCGGTCACGTGGTACAGCACCAGCACCGGGCGGCTCACCAGGACGGCCTTCTGCCTGTTCAGACTCGAATCTCGTAAACGCTCGTTTCTGAGCGACTCCAGTAGCGAGCTCACTCGCTGGTGTGATCGGCGCTTCTGAGCGTGCCGCTGTGACCGCTCGTGTAGCGCAACTAGTGTCCGGAACCTATGTCTCGCGATCGGGCGAAGTCCGACGTTTGCGGTACGGTGCCCGGGTCATGGCGCACCTGCTGGGCTACGCGCGGGTCTCGACGACCGAGCAGAACCCGGACCTGCAGGTCGACGAGCTGACCGCGGCCGGGTGCTGGAGGGTGTGGACCGACCATGCGTCGGGGGCGCTGGACCGGCGGCCGCAGCTGGATGCGGTCCTCGAGCAGCTGCGGCCGGGGGACACGCTGGTGGTGTGGCGGCTGGACCGCCTCGGCCGGTCGCTGCGGCACTTGATCGACGTGGTGACCGGGCTGGACGCGCGTGGGGTGGGGTTCCAGTCGCTGCGGGAGAACATCAACACGACCACCGCCGGGGGGCGGCTGGTGTTCCACCTGTTCGGGGCGCTGGCCCAGTTCGAGCGGGAGATCATCCGCGACCGGACGGTGGCCGGGCTGACCGCGGCCAGGGCCCGCGGGCGGGTCGGGGGACGCCGTCCAAGCTGTCCGCGGAGCAGCGACGGCAGGCCCGCAAGATGTACGACGAGCGGGAGCTGACCGTCGAGCAGATCGGCAAGGTGCTGGGCGTGAGCCGCACGTCGATCTACCGTGCGCTGGGCACGACGACGCCGCCGGGACCTCCGCCCGCGCCCGTACCGGCTCGGGCCGAGCCGCCGGCGGCGCTGCTCGAGACGTCGGGCGGAGACGCGGCAACAACAACGCCGCCGGTCCAGCAACAGGCAGGCGTCAAGGCGGCGCCGGCGGTGGTGCGGCCGCGGGGCCGGTCGCGCTGGTTCGTGGTGCAGGCCGACCCGGCCGATCCCGAGCACGGGCCGGTGGTGGTGCTCAGCGGCCACACCAGCCAGAAGGCGACGACGACCGCGCTGCGCCGGGCTGGGAGCCGGGCCTCGTCCGGCGCCGGGGAGGGCGCGCTGCTGCAAGTCCGTGCCGCCGAGCAGATCAGCTCCCGGCTGGTGTGGGACAGCCAGGCCGCGCGGGGCGTCGTGCGCCCGGGGCCGCCGCCGTGACCGCCCGGCTGACGGCGGTGCGGCGAGACCGGTCGTGGTGAACGTGAGCGGGCTGCCGCCGGAGCCGTCCGGCTACGCCGAGCTGCTCGAGCAGCTCAAGGCCCGCGTGCGGGCGTCGCAGCTGCGGGCGGCGCGGGCGGCGAACAGCGAGCTGCTGCATCTGTACTGGTCGGTCGGCCGGGACATCCTGAACCGGCAGGAGCAGGCCGGCTGGGGCAGCCGGGTCATCGACAGGCTGGCGGCCGACCTGCGGGCCGAGTTCCCGGACCAGCGGGGCTGGTCGCGGCGCAACCTGCACTACAGCGCTCCCTGGCTGAGGCGTGACCGAGCGCCGACGCAGTTGTGCCACACGGCGTGGCACAACTGCCGTGGGGGCATGTTCGCGTGCTGCTCGACAAGCTCAGCACCCGCGAGGAGCGGGACTGGTACGCCGCGGCCGCGAGCGAGTACGGCTGGTCCCGCGGACGTGCTGGTCCACCAGGTCGAGACCCGGTTGGCCGAGCGGGTCGGGTCGGCGCCGTCGAACTTCGCCGCCGCGCTGCCGCGCCGGACTCGGAGCTGGCGCAGCAGTTGGTGCGTGACCCGTACGTGTTCGACCACCTCGCGCTGTCCGAGCGGGCCGTGGAGCGCGAGCTCGAGCAGGCGCTGATGGACCGGCTGCAGCAGACGCTGCTGGCGTTCGGGCAGGGCGTTCGTCGGCCGGCAGGTGCGGTTCGACGTCGACGGCGACGGCGACGAGCTGGTGCTGGCCCTGCTGCTGTTCTCGGTCGAGCAGCTGCGCTACGTCGTCGTGGAGCTCAAGATCGGCCGGTTCGACCCGGCCTACATCGGTCAGCTCGGGACCTACGTTGCGGTCGTCGACGACCGGCTGCGCCGCAGCGACCGGCACGCTCTCACCGTGGGGATCTTGCTGTGCAAGGGCCGCAACGACACCCTCGTCCGCTACGCGCTGGCCAGGCACCCGCGCCACTGGCCGTCGCCGACTACACCCTGCCGCCGCAGGAACGCGGCGGCCTGCCCACCGCCGCCGAACTCGCCGCCGCCCTCGAGCCCTCAGTCCCACCGGCCGGCGCCGCACCCAAACAGCAGAAGCATCCCAATTGACCTCCGGCTACCGGGCACGCACCAGGACGGGTCCTACGGGAACGGTGCAGCGCCTAGCAAGAGCGTTCGACGAGGGGGCGCTGGGCATCC
>JALYMN010000177.1 GCA_030773675.1 Actinomycetota bacterium | reverse complement strand
AGCGGAACGAGCTGAGGGCGGGCGCCCGCCTGTGGGCGGGTGCCCGGCTACCCGATGCCTCGGTCCGCTTCAGCAGCGACGAGTGACCCTCGGCGTCGCGTCACGCCCCGGCCTCGGGTGCGTCGCTGGACGGATAGGCCTTGACGAAGTCCTGGACGACCTCGCCGGACACCTTCCCGCAGTACTGCCGGTGGCCCGCCTCGCGGCTCCAGTGGGTCAGCGCGATGTGCTTGCCCTCGGGGAACTTGTCGCGCGCCTTGCTGTCCCAGGGTCCGACGATGAAGCGATCCCGGGAGGCGGGATCCTTGCGTGCGCGCTTCGCCAGGCCCTCGAGCGCCTCGAGCTCCGCGTCCTTCACGGTCTCGTCGTACCAGAGGATCGTGAAGCCGTGCTCCAGGTTGTGCACCAGGTTCTCGACCGGGGGCGCGTCTTCACGGGTGAAGAAGGGGACGTCGCCGGGGCCGGTGGTGCCGGCGTGCTTGCCCGATGACGGCGGGGCCGTCTTGTAGTCGACGGTCTGCCCTTCGCTGACGTGGTCGTTCTCGCCCGCCGTTTTGTCGTCGATGACGTCGTCGCAGTCGGCCTTCGCGGCCGAGACCCCGAACTCGGCGTACGCCTTCTTGGCCGGGTCGTTGCGCGCTTCGATGATGGCGGGCACCGCCGCCGCGGCGACGAGACCCAGGCCGACCAGCGCGGCGACGCCGACGAACAGCATCGTCTTGAACCGCTCCTTGCGCTGCTGCTGGCGGCGCATGGCCTCGACCGTCGCGCGGCGGCTCGACTCGGGCTGGGGCTTGGGCTTGTTGGCCACGGTCTCTCTTTCCTGCTTCGGGAGATCGCCCGATTCTACGGAGACGGCGATCCCCGACAGACTGTGCCCGTGCCGATCGCCCCCCGAGCCGTCCCGGAGAGTCCGCAGGCCGCCGGAAAAGCCGCTGTGCCGGCCCGCGTGCGAGTGTGGCGGCCAGGTCGCCCGGTCGCGCCGGCCGAGACGCTCGGGTCGATGCGCCGGGGCACCGGCGACCCGACGTACCGCCCCGATCCCGCTGACCCTGACGGCACGATCTGGCGCACGATGCGCGCGCCGACGGGCCCGGCGGCGGTGCGCATCGAGCTCCGGCCGGAGGCGGGGGAGGTGGTGGGTACGGCGTGGGGGCCGGGCGGCGAGTGGGCCCTCGACGCGCTGCCCGGATCGCTCGGAGCCGGCGACCGCGACGCGGACGCCTTCCGCCCGGGTCACCGGCTGCTGGCGGAGCTGCGTCGCAGGCACCCGGGCTGGCGGGTGCCGTGCACGACCCTGGTGCTCGAGGCGCTGGTGCCGGCCATCCTCGAACAGAAGGTCACCGCGACCGAGGCGTGGCGGGCTTGGCGCTGCCTGCTCCAGTGGTACGGCGAGCCGGCGCCTGGTCCCGCGCCCGCGGGCATGCGGGTGGTGCCGCCGGAGCGCGTGTGGCGGCTCATCCCCTCCTGGGACTGGCACCGCGCGGGGGTCGACGCGAAGCGCTCGCGCGCGGTCATCGGAGCCGCGGCGGTCGCGGGTCGGGTCGAGCAGTCGGTCCGGCTCCAGCCCGAGGAGGCCGACCGGCGCCTGCGTTCGCTCCCAGGGGTCGGCGTCTGGACGTCCGCAGAGGTGCGCCAGCGGGCACTCGGCGACCCGGACGCCGTGTCGGTGGGCGACCTGCACCTGCCCGGGCTCGTCGGGCACGCGCTCATCGGCCGGCGCGTGGACGACGACGGGATGCTGGAGCTGCTCGCGCCGTACGGCGGGCACCGCTACCGCGCCGTACGCCTGATCGAGCTGTCGGGACTGCGCCCGGAGCGGCGGGCGCCCCGCTTCGCGCCGCGCGACTTCCGCTCGCTGTGAGGCCCGGCCCGAGAGGTGTCCCGGGGGGGACGGCAATACATTCGGGGCCGCAGTGGGCCGACTGGCCGCCGGCCGGGTCCGCGCCGTCTATGGTGCGTCACGACGACGAGGGAAGGTGATGGGTGAAGATCCGTCTGCTGATCGAGAACGCCTACGTGAGCGGCGGCACGGGCCGGACGACTCTGAACACCGCCGGGGCGCTCGCGCGGCGGGGCCACGACGTCGAAGTGGTGAGCGTGCACCGGAGGCGCGGGAGGCCGTTCTTCCCCGTGCCGCGGCGGGTGAAGCTGCGCGTCCTCGTGGACCTCTACTCGCTGCGCCGGCGGGCGGAGGGAGCCCTGCGGACGTCGCCCCGCACGCGGCTGCGGCTGTGGGCCGCCAGCCGTCCCAGTCTCGTCTACACCGCGAACGACACGCGGTACCACGCTTTCACCCTCGCTTCGGACGTCCGGCTGATGCGATACCTGCGGTCCGTCGACGACGGCGTGCTCGTCGGCACCCGCCCCGGCCTGAATATCGCCATCGCCCGGTGGGCGCAACCGTCGGTGGTCAAAGTCGGGCAGGACCACATGAACCTCGGCCGCTACAACCCGCGACTGCGGGGGGAGATCGAGAAGTACTACGGCGGGCTCGACGCCCTGGTCACGCTTACCGGAGGCGACGGCGAGGAATACGCGTCGCTTCTCGGCGACTCGGCGCGGGTTCTGGCGATCCCGAACGGCGTGCCGAGTGTGCGGGGAGCGGTCGCCTCACCGGAGCAGGGCAACAAGATCGTCATCGCCGCGGGCAGGCTGAGCCGCCAGAAGGGCTACGACCGGTTGATCCGAGCGTGGGCCATCGTCGCCCGCAAGCACCCCGATTGGCGCCTGCACATCTACGGCACGCCGCGCGAGCCGCTCCGGACGGAGCTGCAGGCCCGCATCGACAAGGCAGGGCTCGGGTCGGTCATCTATCTCATGGGGGTCTCGACCCGGATCCACGCGCGGATGGCCGAGGCCTCGATCTATGTGCTGTCCTCTCGCTTCGAGGGCCTTCCTATGGCGCTGCTGGAGGCCATGAAGATCGGTCTGCCGGTGGTCGCCTTCAACTGTCCGACCGGACCGGCCGACGTCATCGACCACGATCGTGACGGCCTTCTCGTCGAGAACGGCAACGTGCGCGCGCTCGCCGCGGCGATCGTCGCGCTGATCGAGGACCCCGAGCGCCGGATGCAGCTTGGCGCGGCAGCGCGGGTCAAGGCCGCCGAGTTCGATACGGACGAGATCGCGGTGCGGTGGGAGAACCTCTTCACCGAGCTCGCCGCAGCCAAGCAGCCCGCCGGAGCGACGCGGTCGCGATCGTGGTTCGTCGCGCGCCTGGCGGCGGCGATCCTGGGCGGGACGCTGGGCGCGCTGGCGCGCAAGCCGCCCGCAACGGCGGCCAGAGCGAGCCGGGCGACGATCACGGCGCGCTAGTCCCTGACCACGCTCGGCGATAGTCGAGCGCCAGGCCGACTTGACGCCGCTCCCTCGGCAGGCGTGTAATTACACCACTGTCGTTCGCCGCCTCCCGCGCCGCCGTGAGGGATGTCAGTAGGCGGACACCGGGTCGAGGAGGCGCAAGATGGGCCAGATTCTCCCGCTCGTGGAAGACGAGATCGCCGAGGAACTGCTCTGGCAGGAGCGCGCGCTGTGCGCGCAGACAGACCCAGAGGCGTTCTTTCCCGAGAAGGGCGGCTCCACGCGAGAGGCCAAGCGGGTCTGCCTGGGGTGCGACGTCCGCAGCGAGTGCCTCGACTACGCACTCGCGCACGACGAGCGGTTCGGCATCTGGGGCGGGCTCTCGGAGCGCGAGCGCCGCCGGTTGAAGAAGAGCCTCGTCGGCTAGCCAGACGCCCCTCGACGGCGTCGGCCGGCACACGGCCGCTGCCCTGCGGACCGCGCGCGCTTGCCGCCCGGCTCAGTCGTCCCGCTCGCCGTACTTCGGGTCCACCTGCTCCGGCTCGAGCCCCAGCAGTTCGGCGACCTGCTCCACCACCACGTCGTGGACCAGGACCGCGAGTTCGCGTGGCTCGGCGGCTCGCGCCTCGACCGGGCGGCGATAGACGACGATCCGAGCGGACAGGTCACGGGTGGCAGCGAAGGCGCGGGCGAGCGGCACCGGTCGCAGGTCGGTGCCCACCGCGGTCGCAGGCGGCACGTCCTCGACCGCCACCTCCACACCACGCAACTCGGCGGGCCACCGCCGCTCGAGACGGTCGATCGCATCCAGCACCAGATCGTCGAAACGCTGCGCGCGCGAGCGCGCGAGCGGCACCTCCCGCGGGCAGATGGGCCCGCGCAAGCCGCGGCCACGCCGGTCCCGGCGACGGCGGGCGCGCGGAGTCTGCACCCAGGGAGAGTAGCCGTCGTGAAGCGGTGCGGCCTCCGCCGCGACACGCGGTGCGGCGTCGCGGCCGGAAGTTGGCACGGAGGCCTCCGCTTGTCGATACCGTACGCGCTCGTGAGTCCGGTCCGTCGATGCTCGCGCGCCGCGTGCGGCCGCCCCGCCGTCGCCACGCTCACCTATGTCTATGCCGATTCCACAGCGGTCCTCGGTCCGCTGGCCACCTACGCCGAGCCGCACTGCTACGACCTGTGCGCGCAGCACTCGGAACGACTGACGGCGCCCAGGGGCTGGGAGGTCGTGCGCCTGGCCCCCGACCCCGAGCCCACGGGTCCCAGCAGCGACGACCTCGAAGCACTCGCCAATGCGGTTCGGGAGGCGGCCCGCCCGCAGCCCGAACGCACCGCGGCCACGACGGCGGTCGAGATCGGTCGACGCGGTCACCTGCGCGTGCTGCGCGACCCCGACGCGCGCTGAGCCGCCGAGCGGCCGAGCGGCCGAGCGGCCCCAAACCCCTCACATCGGGCCCAGCGGCGCCGATGATGGTGCAGATCGATCAGGACGACGACCCCTCCGCAGTAGGAGCAGTTCATGCCCCGTGCCCGCGTTGCCCGCCGCTCGCCGAGCCTGCCGCTCGGCTCCCTGACCCAGCCGGGCGCCCGCACCGAGGCCGCCTGCTCCGAGTGCGGCAGCGACCGCGTGACCACCATCGACATGAACCTCGGCGACGGCACCCGCGTGCAGTTCACCTCCTGCCACCGCTGCGAACACCGTGGCTGGACCGAGGCCGGCCAGGCTCTCGGGGTCGACGGCGTCCTCGATCGGGCCCGCAAGCGCTGACCCCGGCGCGACGGCCCCGTCGCGACGCCACAGCGGTGCCGTAGGCTCGCGCCCGTGCGCGACCTCTCGGCCGTCGTCAAGGCATACGACATCCGCGGGCTGTATCCCACTCAGCTCGACGAAAGCATCGCCCGCGACCTCGGAGCCGCCTTCGTGCGAGTGGTCGAGACCGCCAGTGTGGTGCTCGGGCACGACATGCGTCCGTCGTCGCCCGGTCTCGCAGCCGCCTTCGCGGAGGGCGCGCGGGCGCAAGGCGCCGATGTCGTCGACATCGGTCTCGCCTCGACGGACCAGCTCTACTTCGCCAGCGGACACCGCCAGTCGGCGGGCGCCATGTTCACCGCCAGCCACAATCCCGCGCAGTACAACGGTGTGAAGCTGTGCCGGGCCGGGGCCTCGCCGGTCGGTCAGGACTCCGGTCTGCGCGAGATCCAGGCGCTCGTCGAAGGCGGTGTCCCGCCGTACGACGGTGCTCCTGGGGAGCTGGCGCGCCACGACCTCCTGGACGCCTACGGCGAGCATCTCCGCGCGATGGTCGACCTGACGGCGGCGCGGCCCTTGACCGTCGTCGTGGACGCCGGCAACGGCATGGCCGGCCACATCGTCCCGGCCGTCCTGGGCCCGCTGCCGTTCACGGTCGTCCCGATGTTCTTTGAGCTCGACGGCACCTTCCCGAACCATGAGGCCAATCCGATCGACCCGGAGAACCTTCGTGACCTGCAGCGGGCGGTGCGCGAGCACGGAGCCGACGCCGGGCTGGCCTTCGACGGCGACGCCGACCGCTGCTTCGTCGTCGACGAGCGCGGCGGGATCGTCGACCCCTCGGTGCTCACCGCGCTGATCGCGGAGCGGGAGCTCGCCAAGGAGCCGGCCGGCACGGTCATCCACAACCTCATCACCAGCCGGGCGGTGCCGGAGGTGGTGCGCGAGAACGGCGGCACGCCCGTGCGCACCCGAGTCGGGCACTCCTTCATCAAGGCGGAGATGGCCCGCACCGGCGCGGTGTTCGGCGGGGAGCACTCCGGCCACTTCTACTTCCGCGACTTCTGGAACGCCGACTCCGGCATGCTTGCGGCGCTGCACACCCTCGCCGCGCTCGGCACCCAGCCGGGCCCGCTGTCGGCCCTGCTGGACCGGTACGGCCGCTACGCCGCCAGCGGCGAGATCAACAGCCGGGTGCCGGACCAGGCGGCCAAGGTCGCCGAGATCGAGCAGCGGTACGCCGGCGCCGAGCTCGACCACCTCGACGGGCTGACCGTCGACCTCGGCGACGGCTCCTGGTTCAACGTCCGGGCCAGCAACACCGAGCCGCTGCTGCGGCTCAACGTCGAGGCGCCCGACCGGGCGCGCATGGAGCAGGTGCGCGACGAGGTGCTGGCGCTCGTCCGGAGGTGAGCGCGCCGAGGGCCGGGTCCTGTCGGGCTGCTCGCTACGCTGCCGCGCATGAAGCTCGACGCTGCGCTCCTGGAGATCTTGGCCTGCCCCGAGTGCAGGTCGCCCCTGCGGGCCGACGAGTCGGCGGCGGGCGGGGAGGGCGAACTGGTGTGCACGGGGTGCGCACTCGCCTACCCGGTGCGCGACGACATCCCGGTCCTGCTCGTCGACGAGGCGCGCAAGCCCGCATGACCTCCGCGCACGCCGACGACCTCGACGACGTGGCGCTGCTCGAGCGGCGCGACCCTGCGCAGATGCTGCGGGCGGTGGCCTCGAGCGCGGCCCAGGTGCGTGAGGCCGCGGTGCTGGCCGAGGAGGCGGGCCTGTCCCGGCTGGCCGACGAGGGGCGTCCGCGCACCGTCGTCGTGTGCGGCATGGGCGGGTCGGGCATCGCCGGCGACGTCCTCGCCGCCGTGGCCGGGGCCGGGTCACCGGTGCCGCTGCTGACCCACCGCGGCTACGGCCTGCCGGCCTGGGTCGGCGCGACCGACCTCGTCGTCGCCGTCTCGTGCAGCGGGTCGACGGAGGAGACGCTGTCGGCGCTGGAGGAGGCCGTGCGGCGGGGTTGCCGGCTCGTGGTGGTGGCCGCCGACGGCTCGCCGGTGTGGGAGCTCGGCCGCCGCGGCCGCGCGGTCGTCGTCCCGGTCACTCAAGGGCGGCAGCCGCGGGCGTCCGTGTGGTCGCTGTCGACCCCGCTAGTGGTCGCCGGGCACGCGCTCGGCCTGCTGCAGGCCCCGCCGGAGGCCGTCGAGGCGACCGCCGGCCTGCTCGAGCAGCTCGCCGGGCGCTGCCGCCCGGACGCCGACGTGATGGTCAACCCGGCCAAGCAGCTGGCCCGGGAGCTGAGCGGGACGCTGCCGGTGCTGTGGGGCACGTCCCCGCTGGCCGGCGTCGCGGCCTACCGCGGCGCCTGCCAGCTCAACGAGAACGGCAAGTACCCGGCGGTGTGGGGGGTGCTGCCCGAGGCGAACCACAACCAGGTCGTCGCGTTCGACGGCCCGTTCGCCGGGTCCAGCGGCGCGCCGCTGTCCGACGAGGACTTCTTCCGCGACCGGGTTGACGACGACCCGGCCGGCCGGACGCCGCTCCACCTGGTGCTGCTGCGCGACACGGAGGAGCACCCGCAGGTGACCCGGCGGGCCGAGGTGAGCCGCGACCTGGCGCAGGAGCGCGGCCTGGGGGTGTCGAGCGTGCTCGCGGAGGGGACCTCGTCGTTCGAGCGCCTCGCGGCGCTCGTCGGGCTGCTCGACTGGGCCAGCGTCTACCTGGCGCTGGCCGAGGGCACCGACCCCACTCCCGTCGACGCGATCGACGCCCTGAAGCTGAGGATCCGGTAGCGGTCGATGGCGGCAGGAGGAGAGGGCGGCACCAGGGCCGTCGTCGCGGCGCTGCTCGCGAACGCGGCCATCGCGGCGGCGAAGTTCGTCGGCTGGATCATCACCGGCTCGAGCGCGATGCTCGCCGAGGCGGTCCACTCGGTCGCCGACTCCGGCAACCAGGGGCTGCTGCTGCTCGGGGGCAAGCGGGCCAAGCGCGCCGCCGACGAGGAGCACCCGTTCGGCTACGGCCGCGAGCGCTACTTCTGGGCGTTCGTCGTGGCACTGGTGCTGTTCACGCTGGGCGGCCTGTTCTCGCTGTACGAGGGCTACCACAAGCTCGAGGAGCGGGCCGAGGGCCACGGCCTGGACTCGCCCGTCGTCGCGCTGGCCATCCTCGGCTTCGCGATCGTCGCCGAGGCCTTCTCCTTCCGCACCGCCATCCACGAGTCGGCCAAGGTGAAAGGCTCGCAGACCTGGATGCGCTTCATCCGGACCTCGCGCAGCCCCGAGCTGCCCGTCGTACTGCTCGAGGACCTCGGGGCGCTGGTGGGTCTGCTGCTCGCCTTCGTCGGCGTGGGCCTGACCGCCGCCACGGGCGACCTGCTCTACGACGCGCTCGGCACGATGGCGATCGGGCTGCTGCTGCTCGTCATCGCGGTGTTCCTCGTGATCGAGATGAAGGGCCTGCTCATCGGGGAGGGCGCGACGCGCGACCAGGTGCAGGCCATCCGCACGGCGCTCGTCGGCGACGGCGTCACGCGCGTCATCCACCTGCGGACGCTGCACATCGGGCCGGAGGAGCTGCTCGTCGGCGCCAAGGTCGCGCTCGCCGACGACCTGGACGTCTCGCAGGTCGCGCACGCCATCGACGCCGCCGAGGAGCGGGTCCGGCGCGTCGTGCCGATCGCCCGTGCGATGTACCTGGAGCCCGACCTCTACCGGTCCGAGCTGGCGCCGAGCGGCGGGTCGGTCCGCACCTAGGGCCCCGGCCCGGTCAGCGCAGGGCGCGCCGGCGCACCCTGGCGGGCGTGCGGGTGCGCCGCGGTGCCTGCTCGCGGACGGTGCGCAGCGCCAGCGCCGTCAGGCCCGGCCCGACCGGCCGCGCGCGCACCTCCCACGCGCCACCGAGCACGTCGTGCACGGCCGGCCCGAGCCACTGCTGCGCGACGCGGGCGCCCTCCTCGCCGACGACGACGCCGACGACCTCCCACTCGCCCGGACGGCGCAGCGCCCGCCGCAGCACCGGCCAGATCTCGGCGTGGTCGACCACCGGCACCTCGCGCGGCCAGTCCAGCTCCGGCAGCCGCGACCCGCGCCGGCTGTTGCAGGCCCGGTGCGCCAGGCGCAGGTTGTCGTCCTCGTCGCCCCCGCCGCGGGCGCGCGGCACGACGTGGTCGACGCTCCCGGCGTCACGCGACCCTCGAGGAGCGCTCGGCGACACCTCGTTGCCGCACAGCCAGCACAGCGGCCCGTCGCGGTCGGCCAGGGCGGTGGGGCTGAGCATCCCCTCCAGCGTGCGGCGGCCAAGCGTCCCGCGCCAGCCGGGCCGGGCCAGTCCGGGCAGACTCGCCCGGTGACCCGCCGGAGGCTGCCGTCCGACGTCGCCGACCCCGGCCTGGCCGACGCCGGGGCGCGGCGGGTGGACTTCGCCGAGCGCTCGATGCCGGTGCTTGCCCGGCTGCGCGCCCGCTTCGCCGCCGAGCGGCCGCTGGACGGGCTGCGGGTCGCCGCCTGCATGCACGTCACGCCAGAGACGGCGGCGCTCGCGCGGGTGCTCGGCGCGGCGGGCGCGCAGGTGCACCTCGCGGCGTCCAACCCGCTGAGCACCCAGGACGACGTCGCGGCGGCGCTGGCCGCGCAGGGGGTGGGCGTGCACGCCCGGCAGGGCGCGGACCGGGCGACGTACGGGCGGCACCTGGAGGCGGCGCTCGAGGCCCGCCCGCACCTGGTGCTGGACGACGGGTGCGACCTCGTCGGGGTGCTGCACGGCCGGCGCGAGGACCTGCTCGACGGCGTGCGGGCCGCGACGGAGGAGACGACGACCGGCGTGCTGCGGCTGCGCCAGATGGCCGCGGAGGGGGCGCTGCGGCTGCCCGTCGTGGCGGTCAACGACACCGCCGTGCAGCTGCTCGTGGCCAACCGGCACGGCACGGGGCAGTCGGCGCTCGACGCCGTCGTCCGCAGCGCCGGCGTGCTGCTCGCGGGGGCGACCGTCGTGGTCGCCGGCTACGGCTGGTGCGGGTCCGGGATCGCCGAGCGGGCGCGCGGGCTCGGCGCGACGGTGGTCGTCACCGAGGTCGACCCGAACCGCGCGCTGCAGGCACTGCTGGACGGCCACCGCGTCATGCCGATGGCCGAGGCGGCACCGCTCGGGGACGTGTTCCTCACCGCGACCGGCAGCCGGGACGTGCTGCGGCCCGAGCACTTCGCGGTCATGCGCGACGGCGCAGTGCTCGCCAACGCCGGGCACTTCGACGTCGAGGTCGACGTGGCCGGGCTCGCCGCGTCCGCCGTCGCGGTGCACCGGCGGGTGCGTCCCTCGGTCGACGAGCACCTGCTCCCCGACGGGCGCCGGCTGCTTCTGCTCGCCGAGGGCCGGCTGGTCAACCTTTCCGCCGCCGACGGGCACCCGCCCGCGGTGATGGACGTGTCGTTCGCCGTCCAGGCGCTCACGGTCGAGCACCTGGCGCGCACCCCCCTCGCGCCCGGCGTCCACGACGTGCCGGCCGCCATCGACGCCGAGGTCGCGCGCACCCGGCTGGCCGCGACCGGGGTGGCGCTCGACGTGCTCACCCCGGCGCAGGAGCGCTACCTGTCCTCCTGGCGTCCCTGACACGCACGTGGCAGCCCTGCCCGGCGTCCTTGACACACCTGCGCTAAGGTGGGCGGCGATGCCGGCGCTGACCATCCACGAGGCCGCGGCGACCACCGGGTGGTCGCCGCGCATGCTCAGGTACGTCGAGCAGCTCGGCCTCGTCGAGCCGCCCCGGTCGGCGTCCGGCTACCGCCTGTACGGCCCGGCCGAGCTGCAGCGGCTGCGCACCCTGCGCGAGCTGCTCGAGGTCCACGGCCTCGAGCTCGGCGACGTCGGCGTCGCGCTGCGGCTGCGCCGCGAGCCCGACCTCGCCGCCGCGCTCGACACGTGGTTCTCGGCGGAGCCGCGCCGCCCGGCGCCCGTCCCGGCCGGCACGAGCGACGGCACCACCGGCGGCACCGACGTCACCGACGCCGACTGGCTCGCCTTCGAGCAGGCCAAGCACCAGCAGCTTCTCCCCCCCACCCCCCGATCGGAGAGCGCATGACCACCGCCGTTCAGGAGTCCATGCAGGACTTCAAGGTCGCGGACCTGTCCCTGGCCGAGTTCGGCCGTAAGGAGATCCGCCTGGCCGAGCACGAGATGCCGGGCCTCATGGCCATGCGGGCCGAGTACGGCGCGAGCAAGCCGCTGTCCGGCGCCCGCATCACCGGCTCGCTGCACATGACCGTGCAGACCGCCGTCCTCATCGAGACGCTGGTCGAGCTCGGCGCGCAGGTCCGTTGGGTGAGCTGCAACATCTTCTCCACCCAGGACCACGCGGCCGCGGCCGTGGCGGTCGGGCCGCACGGCACCGTCGACGACCCGCAGGGCGTGCCGGTCTTCGCGTGGAAGGGCGAGACGCTCCAGGAGTACTGGTGGTGCACCGAGCAGGTCGTCACCTGGCCCGACGGCGGCGGTCCGAACATGATCCTGGACGACGGCGGTGACGTGACGCTGCTCATCCACAAGGGCGTGGAGTTCGAGGCGGCGGGCGTCGTGCCGCCCGCGGACGACAGGCACAGCGAGGAGTACACCGTCGTCCTCGACACCCTGCGCCGCTCGCTCGCCGAGGACCCCACGCGCTTCACCCGCATCGCGGCGGGCATCAGGGGCGTGACCGAGGAGACGACGACCGGCGTCCACCGGCTCTACGAGTTCCACCGCAACGGGCAGCTGCTGTTCCCGGCAATCAACGTCAACGACTCGGTCACCAAGAGCAAGTTCGACAACCTCTACGGCTGCCGGCACTCGCTCGTGGACGGCATCAACCGGGCCACCGACGTCATGCTGGCCGGCAAGACCGCCGTCGTGTGCGGCTACGGCGACGTCGGCAAGGGCTCGGCAGAGTCACTGCGCGCCCAGGGCGCCCGGGTGATCGTCACCGAGATCGACCCGATCTGCGCCCTGCAGGCAGCGATGGAGGGCTACCAGGTCGCGACCCTCGACGACGTCGTCGAGACCGCCGACCTGTTCGTCACCGCGACCGGCAACAAGGACATCATCACGGCCGAGCACATGAGCCGGATGAAGCACCAGGCGATCGTCGGAAACATCGGCCACTTCGACAACGAGATCGACATGGCCGGTCTCGCCAAGCTGCCCGGCATCGAGCGACGCAACGTCAAGCCGCAGGTCGACGAGTGGGTCCGCGCTGACGGCCGCTCGATCATCGTGCTGTCGGAGGGGCGTCTGCTCAACCTCGGCAACGCGACCGGTCACCCCAGCTTCGTGATGAGCAACAGCTTCACGAACCAGACGATCGCGCAGATCGAGCTGTGGACGAAGAACGACCAGTACCCGCTCGGCGTCTACGTGCTGCCCAAGCACCTCGACGAGAAGGTCGCCCGACTGCACCTCGACGCGCTCGGCGTCAAGCTGACGACGCTCAGCAAGGAGCAGGCCGAGTACATCGGCGTCGACGTCGAGGGCCCGTACAAGTCGGAGATGTACCGCTACTAGGAACCGCTGGCAGGAGCAGCCGCTCCGACGGCCCGGCCCCGTACCAGCGGGCCGGGCCGTCGGCGTCGTCAGCCGTGGACCGCGCGGGCCGGTGGAGGTGCCCGTCCAGCCCAGCTCGAGCACGACGGTGTCGTCGCGACCGCGCCTGCACTGTGCGTCGGTCGCCGTGCCAGGGGCCATGGCCGTCGTGAGCAGGCACCCGCGCCCCCCGGCCCGCGGAGCGCGCTCGTGTGGTGCGCTTGCGGCTCCCGACCCGAGGAGAGACCCGTGCACGTCGAGCGCCCCGACGGAGCGAAGATCGCCTGGTTCAGCGACGGACCGGAGGACGGCCCGGTCGTCCTGCTGGTCATGGGCCTGGCCTATCCGGCCGCCATGTGGTTCCGGCTCCTGCCGGCGCTGACGGACCGGTACCGGGTGGTCCGGCTCGACAACCGAGGTGCGGGAGAGACGGGCGACGTCCCGGGGCCCTACTCGGTGGAGACGATGACCGCCGACTGCCTGGCCGTGCTCGACGCGGCCGGCGTCGAGCAGGCGCACGTCGCGGGCTACTCCATGGGCGGGCTGATAGCCCAGGAGCTCGCGCTGACCTCGCCCGGCCGCGTGCGGTCGCTGTTGCTCATCGCGACCCACCCGGGTGCGGCGCACGCCGTGTGGGACCCCGACGCGGTCGCGTTCCTGAGCAGCCGGGGCGAGATGACTCCGCGGCAGGCGGCGGAGGCCTCGATCCCGTTCAACTACGCGCCGGGCACGCCCGCGGACCGGCTGGAGGAGGACTGGGCGGTGCGGCTGCCGCTGGCCGCGACGCCGCAGGGCTACCTCGCCCAGCTGATGGGCACCGCGGCGTGGGCGGGGCTCGAGCGGCTCGGCGAGGTCCGGGTGCCGACGAGAGTCCTGCACGGCGAACTCGACCGGCTGGTCCCGCCGGCGAACGGCGCGATGATCGCCGAGCGGATCCCCGGTGCAGAGCTCGTCGTCGTCCCAGGCGCCAACCACCTCCTGTTCACCGACCAGCCGGAGCCGTCGGTGCGCGGTGTCACCGAATGGCTCGCCCGGCACGCCTAGTGCTCGACCTGCGCGTCCCCGTCGTCGCCGCGCCGATGGCCGGCGGGCCGTCGACGCCGGCGCTCGTCGACGCCGTGGCCGCCGCCGGCGGGCTGGCCTTCCTCGCCGCCGGCTACCGGACCCCGGCCGACGTGCGCGAGCAGGTCCGGGCGCTGACCGCGTCGGCGTACGGCCTGAACGTGTTCGTCCCCGGGCCGCCCGGCGACCCCGCCGCGGTCGCGGCCTACCGCGCCCAGCTGCGGCCGCTGGCGGCCCGGCTCGGCGTCGAGC
>JALYMN010000176.1 GCA_030773675.1 Actinomycetota bacterium | reverse complement strand
GGCGTACAGCTCCCGGTCGGCGAGCTCCAGCAGGCGCTCCTGGCCCGGCTGCCCCGCCTGCGCCGCCGCGCCGCCGATGCTGACCGTGACGGGCACGGCCTCGCCACCCACCGGCACCGGGGCCGCGGCCAGCGACGAGCGCAGCCGCTCGGCGAGCACGCCGGCCGCCGCGAGGTCGGTGTGCGGCGCGAGCACGAGGAACTCCTCGCCGCCCCACCGGCCGAGCACATCCTCGGTGCGCAGCTGGCCGGAGAGCCGCCGGGCGACCTCCCGCAGCAGCGCGTCGCCCGCGCCGTGCCCGAGGTTGTCGTCGACCTGCTTGAAGCGGTCGACGTCGACGAGCAGCACCGAGACCGGGTGGCCGTGCCGGGCGGCGGCCGCCAGGTGCGCCCGTAGCTGCTCCTCCATGTGCCGGCGGTCGTACAGCCCGGTGAGGACGTCGGTGCGGCTGGTGCGGTCCAGCAGGTCGGCGCGCGACCGCAGCCGGTCCTGGGCGGCCTTCACCCGGACGGCGGCGGTGACGCGGGCGAGCAGCTCGTCCGCGTCCGGCGGCTTGCGCAGGTAGTCGTGGCCGCCGAGGTCGAGCGCCCGGACGAGATCGTCGCCGGCCGACCGCCCGGTGAGGAACACGACCGGCACGTCCGCGGTCGCCGGGTCGGCCTTGAGCGCCTGCACGGCCTCGTAGCCGTCCATGACCGGCATCTCGATGTCGAGGACGACGACGTCGACCGGCGCGGACCGGGCGCAGGCGAGGGCCTGCGCGCCGTCCAGGGCCTCGACCACGTCGTAGCCGGCCGCCTCGAGCACCGTGCGGGCGATCCACCGGACGGTGGCGCTGTCGTCGGCGAGCAGCACGCGTGGCGCACGGTCGGTCACGCTGCGCAGCCTACGCGCGCAGGCGCCGCCGGCAGTCGGGGTCGGAGCCCCGGGTAGAGTTCGTCACGGTGTGCCGGGAAGTCTGGTAGGCGGCGCCGCCGACCTGACGGCGGGGTCTCGTCCTGCCTCGAACCGTCACCCGCCCGGAGCGCCCGTGCTGGCCCTGCTCGCTCTACACCTCCTGCTCGCGCTGGCCGCGCCGGCTGCCGCCCCCCGTGTCGGGCGCGGCGTGTTCCTGCTCGCCGCCGCCGCGCCGCTCGCCACGTCCGTCTGGGCCGCCACCCGCCTGGACGACGTCCTCGCCGGGCGCCGGGTCGCCGAGTCGGTGCCCTGGGTGCCCGGCCTCGGCCTCACCGTGGACCTGCGGCTCGACCCGCTGTCGCTGCTGCTCGTCACCCTGGTCTCCGGGGTCGGCACGCTCGTCTTCCTCTACTGCGCGCGCTACTTCTCCCCGGACGCGGCGGGGCTGGGGCGCTTCGCCGCCGTGCTCACCGGCTTCGCCGGGGCGATGCTCGGGCTTGTCCTCGCCGACGACCTGCTGCTGCTCTACGTGTTCTGGGAGCTCACCAGCGTGACCTCGTTCCTGCTCATCGGCTTCCACGACGAGCAGGGTGAGAGCCGGCGCGCCGCCGTGCAGGCCCTGCTGGTCACCACGCTCGGCGGCCTGGTCATGCTGCTGGGATTCGTCCTGCTCGGGCAGGCCGCCGGCACGTACTCCGTGACCGGGCTGCTGGCCGACCCGCCGCGCGGCGGCGCCGTCGCCGTCGCCCTGGTCTGTGTGCTCGTCGGCGCCTTCACCAAGAGCGCGCAGGTGCCCCTCCACCCGTGGCTGCCGAGCGCGATGGCCGCGCCGACGCCGGTGTCGGCGTACCTGCACGCGGCGGCGATGGTGAAGGCCGGCGTCTACCTCGTGGCGCTGCTCGCTCCCGCCTTCGCGGAGGTGGCGCCCTGGCGCCCCCTCGTGCTGGCGGTCGGCCTCGCCACGATGGTCGTCGGCGGGTGGCGGGCGCTGCGCCAGACCGACCTCAAGCGCCTGCTCGCCTTCGGCACGGTCAGCCAGCTGGGGTTCCTCGTCGTGCTGCTCGGCGCCGGCACGCGCGAGGCCGCGCTCGCGGGCGCCGCCGTCCTGCTCGCGCACGGCCTGTTCAAGTCGGCGCTGTTCCTGTCGGTCGGCGTTCTCGAGCACGAGACGGGCACGCGCGACCTGCGGGAGCTGTCGGGTGTCGGACGCCGGCTACCCGTGCTCGCCACCGCCGCCGTCCTCGCCGCCGCCTCGATGGCCGCCGTGCCGCCGCTGTTCGGGTTCATCGCCAAGGAGGCGGCGTACGAGGCGTTCCTGCACGGGGGCACCACCGACACGCTGGTGCTCGTCGGGCTGTTCGTCGGCTCGGTGCTGACCGGCGCCTACAGCGCGCGCTTCGTGTGGGGCGCCTTCGCGACCAAGCCCGGCCACCCGGCCACCCGGGTCCACCGTCCCGCGCCGACCTTCGTCGCGCCGGTGGCGGTGCTGGGCGTCGCGAGCCTGCTGCTCGGCCTGGTGCCGGACGTCGCCGACCCGCTCGTCCAGGCCTACGCCGCCGCCTACGCGGTGGAGCCGGAACCGGAGCACCTGGCGCTGTGGCACGGCGTGACTCCGGCCCTCCTGCTGTCGGGCGCCACGCTGGGCGGAGCCGCGGCCCTGTTCCTGCTGCGCGACCGGGTCCGCCGGGCGCAGAACGTGCTCAGCCGGATCACCGGCCGTCTGGAGGCCGACGCGGCGTACGACGCGACGGTGCGCGGCGTGGAGCGCGCCGCCGTGCGCTCCACGGCCGTCGTGCAGACCGGCTCGCTACCGGTCTACCTCGGCACGGTGCTGCTGACCCTGGTCCTGCTGCCGGGCACCGCCGCCTGGACGACCACCCGTATCGGCGCCGACCTGCGCGCCTGGGACAACCCGCTGCAGGCCGTGGTCGCCGTCGTCATCGTCGTCTCGGCGGTGGTGACCGCTCGCGCACACCGACGGTTCACCGCCGTCCTCTACCTCGGGGGCGTGGGCTACGGCGTGGCCGTGCTGTTCGTGCTGCACGGCGGTCCCGATCTCGCGCTCACGCAGTTCCTCGTCGAGACGCTGTCATTGGTGCTGTTCGTCTTCGTGCTGCGCCGGCTCCCGACCACGTTCCAGGCCCACAGGCTGCGGCTGGGCCAGGGGGCCCGCGTCCTGGTGGCGCTCGGCGTCGGAGCCTTCGTCACCACGGCGCTGCTGGTCAGCGCACAGTCGCGCACGGCCGAGCCCGTCTCCCAGGCCTTCCTGGACCGCTCCTACGAAGAGGCGGGCGGGCGCAACGTCGTGAACGTCGTCCTGGTCGACTTCCGCGGCTTCGACACGCTCGGGGAGATCACGGTGCTCGTGGTGGCCGCTCTCGGAGTGGCGAGCCTCGTGCTGGCCGGACGACGGCGCCGCACGTCCCCGCGCGACCCCGACACCCGCTTCGGCACCGAGGTCGACCAGACCGGCGACGCGGCCCCGGTCCAGCGTCCGGAGGTGGTGGCGTGAGCGCGCCGGAGCCGTACGTCGTGCAGCGCTCGGTGGTGCTCGAGACCTGCGTCCGGCTCGTCTTCCACACGGTTCTCGTCTTCGGCGTCTACCTGCTGTTCGCCGGCCACAACCAGCCGGGCGGCGGCTTCGTGGGCGGACTGGTCGCCGGGCTGGCCTTCGTGCTGCGCTACGTCGCGCGCGGGCGGGACGACTTGGGGGCGGCCGTCCCGGTCGACCCGGGGGTGCCTCTCGGCCTCGGCCTCGTGCTGGCCGCTGGCACCGGCGCGCTGTCCTGGCTGGCGCGCGCGCAGTACCTCGAGAGCGGCATCGTCGAGTACGACGTGCCGGTGCTCGGCCACGTCAAGCTGGTGAGCGCGCTGGCCTTCGACATCGGCGTGTTCCTGGTCGTCGTAGGCCTGGTGCTCGGGCTGCTGCGGACCCTGGGCGCGGAGGCGGAGCGGTGACCGGCAACCTCACCCTGGCGCTCGTCACCGGCGTCCTGTACACGGTCGGCACCTACCTGCTACTCCAGCGCACGCTCACCCGGGTCGTGATCGGGCTGACCATGCTCAGCCACGGCGCGAACCTGCTGCTGCTGCAGTCGGGCGGCGCCGCCGGGCTGGTGCCGTTCGTGACCCCGAAGGAGTCGGCGTCGGTCGGGCCGGTCGCGGACCCGCTGCCGCAGGCCATGGTGCTGACCGCCATCGTGATCAGCTTCGGGGTGTCGGCCTTCCTGCTGGCGCTGGCCTACCGCAGCTGGCTGCTGACCGAGCAGGACGAGGTGCAGGACGACGTGGAGGACCGCCGCGTGCTGCGCGACGCCCACAGGGACGAGGCCCGCCGCTACGCCGAGGCGCTCGAGCGGCGTCGCCGCGAGGACGAGGAGGAGGAGCAGTGATGCGGGTACTGCTGCCCCTCCCGGTCGTGCTGCCGTTGCTTTCGGCCGGCGTCGCGGTCACGGTCGGCCGCCGTCCGGTGCTGCAGCGCCTGCTGGCGGTGACCACGCTCCTCGTCACCCTCGTCGCGGCCTGCGTGCTGCTCGCCAGGGCCGACGCCGGCGGGGCCCAGGCCGTCCAGCTCGGCGGCTGGGCCGCTCCGTTCGGCATCTCGCTCGTCGCCGACCGGCTCTCGACGCTGCTGCTGGTGGTGTCGCAGGCCGTGCTGCTCGCCGTCCTCCTGTACGCGATCGGCCAGGGCGTGGCCGACGGGGGCCGGGTCCCGCTCGCGGTCTTCCACCCCTGCTACCTCGTGCTGGCCGCGGGGATCAGCCTGTCGTTCCTGACCGGCGACCTGTTCAACCTGTTCGTCGGGTTCGAGGTCATGCTCATCGCGTCGTACGTGCTGCTGACCCTCGGCGGCGGCCGGGAGCAGGTGCGGGCCGGCATGACCTACGTCGTCGTGAGCCTGCTCGCCTCGGTGCTCTTCGTCACCGCCATCGGGCTCGTCTACGCGGCCACCGGAACGGTCAACATGGCCGACGCGGCGCAGCGGCTCGACGACGTGCCGCACGGGGTGCGCCTCGTCCTCGGGCTGACCCTGCTCGTCGTGTTCGGCATCAAGGCCGCGGTCTTCCCGCTGTTCTCCTGGCTCCCCGATTCCTATCCCACAGCCCCGTCCCCGGTCACCGCCGTGCTCGCCGGCCTGCTCACCAAGGTCGGCGTCTACGCGGTGCTGCGCACCCAGACCCTGCTGTTCCCCGGCGACCCGGCCACCGCCCGGGTGCTGCTCGTGCTGGCGGTCCTGACGATGGTGGTCGGGGTCCTCGGCGCGCTCGTGCAGGACGACGTCAAGCGGCTGCTGTCCTTCACCATCGTCAGTCACATCGGCTACATGCTGCTCGGCCTCGGGCTCTACAGCGTGGCCGGGCTCGCCGGGGCGATCGTCTACACCGTCCACCACATCGTCGTGCAGACGACGCTGTTCCTCGTGGCCGGCCTCATGGAGCGGCGGGAGGGCACCAGCTCGATGCAGCGCAGCGGCGGGCTGCAGCACGTGGCGCCCGCGCTCGCCGTGCTCTACCTGCTCCCGGCGTTCTCGCTCGCCGGCATCCCGCCGCTGTCGGGCTTCATCGCCAAGCTCGGACTGCTGCAGGCCGGTCTCGCCGACGGCAGGGCGCTGCCCGTCGTCGCCGTCGTCGCGGCCGTCGTCACCTCACTGCTCACCCTGTACGCCGTCGGCATCGTCTGGACGCGGGTGTTCTGGGGACGGGTCGCGGAGATCACGCCCGACGCCGACCTGACCGACGCGGTCGAGGTCGGGGTCGCGCGCACGCCCGCGCTCATGTGGGGCGTGACCGCTGCTGCGGTGGGAGGCGGGCTCGCGCTGACCGTGGTCGCCGGCCCGCTGTACGACGTGTCGGCCCGCGCGGCCGAGGACCTCGTGGACCGGCGGGGCTACGTGACCGCCGTCCTCGGCCAGGAGGCCCAGTGAACGCGCCGGCGCGACGGCCGACCGGCCGGCCGGGACTGCTGCTCTGGCTCGTCGCCGTCTGGGTGGGCCTGTGGGGCGACCTCAGCTGGGCCAACGTCCTGGGCGGGCTCGCCGTCGCCGGGGTGCTGCTGCTCGCGCTGCCGCTGCCCGACGTCCCGGTGCACGGGCGGCCGGGCCTGCCGGGGGTGCTGCACTTCAGCGGGGTGTTCCTCGTCGAGCTCGTGAAGGCGAGCTGGCAGGTGGTCCGGCTGGTGCTGCGCCCGCGGGTGCAGCTGCGGCAGGCCGTCGTCGCCGTCCCCGTGCACGGGCGGGGCGACCGGCTGCTGACCCTGGTCGCGAACGCCATCTCGTTGACGCCCGGCACGCTGACCCTCGACGTCGACCGCGAGCGCTCGCTGCTCTACGTGCACGCCTTGGACGTCGGCACCGGCCCGCGTGCGGCCGACGGGACGAGGACCGGCATCGCGGTGCTCGAGCGGGCGGCGGCCCGCGCGCTGGGACAGGCCGACGAGGTGCGCCGCGGCCAGGGGCTGCCGCGGTGAACGCGACCGTCGTCGTGCTCGGCCTGGCCGGTCTCGGACTCGCCGCGGTGCTCGCCCTGGTGCGCCTGGTGCTCGGCCCGAGCGTGCCCGACCGCGTCGTCGCCCTCGACAACCTGCTGGTCGTGGTCGTCGCGGGCGTGGCCGTGCAGGCGGCCGCGCAGGGCGGCGGGCGGTACCTGAGCGTCGTCGTCGCAGCCGCGCTCGTCGGGTTCGTGGGCAGCGTGACCGTTGCGCGCTACGTGGAGCGGAGGGGGGGTCGGTGACCGCGCTGGCCACCGTACGCGAGGTGCTGGCCGCCGTCCTGCTGCTGTCGGGGGTGGCGCTCACCGTCGTCGCCGGCGTGGGGCTGGTCCGGTTCCCGGACGTCTTCAGCCGTATGCACGCCGCCACCAAGCCGGCGACGCTGGGTCTCCTCCTCGTCGTCCTCGGCGCCTGCCTCGTCCTGGACGACCCTGGCGACCGGGCGAAGCTGCTGCTCGTCGCCGCCTTCCAGTTCGTCACCGCCCCCGTCGCCGCGCACATGGTGGGGCGGGCCGCCTACCGCGCACGCGTGGGGGCGGTGGACGAGCTCGTCGTCGACGACCTGGCGGGGCGCGACCCGGGCGCGGCAGAGGAGCAGCAGCAGGACTAGCGCCGCAGGAGGCCCTTCCGCGCCTCCTGCCCTGCCCGCCTGGCCCGACCCCCTGACGCCGCCACCGGGACGGCCCCTCGCGCGCCGGAGGGCCGGCCCCTCGCGGGCCGGCCCTCCGGTTGGAGCAGAGTCGCGCTAGTCCTCCGAGGAGCCCTTCGCGCCCGCGCTGATCGCGTTGACCACCGACGGGTCGGCCAGCGTCGTCACGTCACCGAGCTCGCGGTTCTCCGCGACGTCCTTGAGCAGACGGCGCATGATCTTGCCGCTGCGGGTCTTCGGCAGCTCCGGCGTGATCATGACCTTCTTCGGCTTCGCGATCGGGCCGATCGCCTTGCCGACGTGGTCGCGCAGGTCCTTGACGAACTGCTCGCCGCTCGATGTCTCCTCGGCGACGTGGCCGCGGACAGTCACGAACGCGACGATGGCCTGGCCCGTCGTCGGGTCCTCGGCGCCGACGACGGCGGCCTCCGCGACGTCCGGGTGCGACACCAGGGCCGACTCGACCTCCGCCGTGGAGATCCGGTGGCCGGAGACGTTCATGACGTCGTCGACGCGGCCGAGCAGCCACAGGACGCCGTCCTCGTCGTACTTCGCGCCGTCGCCGGCGAAGTAGCGGCCGGGGAAGCGCGACCAGTAGGTCTCCTGGTAGCGCTCCGGGTCGCCCCACACGCCGCGCAGCATCGAGGGCCACGGCTCCGAGAGCGTGAGGAAGCCGCTGTTGCCGCGCTCGGTGATCGGCTCGCCGCTCTCGTCGAGGATGTCGATGACGATGCCCGGCAGCGCTCCCATCGCCGAGCCCGGCTTGGTGCTTGTCACGCCAGGCAGCGGGCTGCACATCATCGCGCCGGTCTCGGTCTGCCACCAGGTGTCGACGATGGGGCACCGGTCGCCGCCGATGACGCGGCGGTACCACATCCACGCCTCCGGATTGATCGGCTCACCGACCGACCCGAGCACGCGCAGCTTGGACAGGTCGTGCTTGGTGACCTCCTCCTCGCCCCACTTCATGCAGGTGCGGATGAGGGTCGGCGCGGTGTACAGCAGCGTGACGCCGTACTCCTCGGCGATCCGCCACAGCCGGTCGCGCCCACCGGAGTCCGGGGTGCCCTCGTACATGACCTGGGTCGCGCCGTTGGCCAGCGGGCCGTAGGTGATGTAGCTGTGGCCGGTGATCCAGCCGACGTCGGCCGTGCACCAGTAAACGTCGGTCTCGGGCTTCAGGTCGAACACCGCCCAGTGCGTGTAGGCGACCTGGGTGAGGTAGCCGCCCGAGGTGTGCAGCACGCCCTTGGGCTTGCCGGTGGTGCCGCTGGTGTAGAGCAGGAACAGCGGGTGCTCGCTGTCGAAGGCCTGCGCCTCGTGGGTGTCGGACTGCCGGTCGACGACGTCGGACCACCACAGGTCGCGGCCCTCGGTCCAGGCGACGTCCTGGCCGGTGCGCTTGACCACGACGATGTGCTCGACGTTCGGCAGCTGCTGCAGCGCCTCGTCGAGGATGACCTTGAGGCCGCTGGGTGCCCCGCGGCGGTAGCCGCCGTCCGCGGTGATGACCACCCGGGCCTCGGCGTCGTTGATGCGGTCGACGAGCGCGGAAGCGGAGAAGCCCCCGAACACGATCGTGTGCATGGCACCGATGCGGGCGCACGCCAGCATCGAGACGACCGCCTCGGGGATCATGGGGAGGTAGATGCAGACGCGGTCGCCCGCCTGCACGCCCAGCTCCGTGAGGGCGTTGGCGGCCTTGCAGACCTCCTGCTGCAGCTCGGCGTAGTTGATGGAGCGCTTGTGCTCCTCCGGCTCGCCGACCCAGTGGATCGCCACCCGCTCGCCGTTGCCGGCCTCGACGTGCCGGTCGACGCAGTTGACGGCGACGTTGAGCTTGCCGCCGACGAACCACTTCGCGTTCGGCGGGTCCCACTCCAGCGGCGTGGTCCACTCCTGCGCCCAGGTCAGGCGGCGCGCCTGCTGCTCCCAGAAGCCGAGCCGGTCCTTCTCCGCAACCTCGTACGCGTCGGCCTTGACGTTGGCGCTCGCCGCGAGGTCCGGCGGCGGGTCGAAGCGGCGGGACTCGGTCGCGCCCGCGAAGCCGGCGTCCTTCTCGGTGGTGGTCACGCGGTCCTCCAGTGTCTGCTGCCGACAGCTGCCCGCGTCTGCACCGTCCGCGCGTCGACGGGGAGCCGAGGTGCGCGAGCGGGCGGCGGCGGGCGCCGTCCTCGTCCGGCGTGCGGTGGTCGGGGCAAGCCACTGTGCCCTACGTCACGGTGCCCCCCAGCACCCGCCCCCACGCCCCGGACCGCCGGCTCTCGGGCGCCGCCGCCCCTCTAGGCTGGCCGGACGGCGCGCCTGCGCGCCGCCGCCGGACGCCCGGGAGTGGGCCGTGGAGCTGCTGGACCAGCTGGCGCAGCCCCTGCGCATCGTCGCCGGGCTGCGCAGCCTGTCCCGGCTGGAGGTGCTCGACGACTACCACGAGGAGTGCGTCGCCGCCGTCGAGCGGCTGCTCGGCGACGAGCCGCCCGCGGACGCGCCGTCCGACGGCCTGCGCGACGGCCAGGCCGGCCGGCTGCCCGAGGACGGCGCCGACGTGCTGGCCGTGACCCAGGCGCTGGCCGGCGTGAACGACGCCCTGACCCGGCGGCTGCTCGAGCTGGCGGAGGCCGAGCTCGGCCCGCCGCCCTGCGCCTACGCCTGGCTGGCGCTCGGCTCGCACGGCCGGGGCGAGCAGGTCCTGTCCAGCGACCAGGACAGCGCACTGGCCTTCGCGAGCGACGGCTGGGCGGCCGGCGAGTACTTCCCCCGGCTGGCCGCGCCCGTGGTGGACGGGCTCGCCCGGGCCGGCCTGCCGCTGTGCAGCGGCGGCTACATGGCTACCGAGTGGTGCCGCCCCCTCGAGGAGTTCCGCGCGATGTTCGCCGGCTGGGTCGACCGACCCGAGCCCGAGGCCCTGGTGCGCGCCGAGGTGTTCCTCGACGTCCGGCCGGTCCACGGCGAGCTCGCCGTGGACGTGCTCGACCGGATCCTCGTAGGCGGCGGGAGCCGGGGGCCGTTCCGCGCGCAGCTCGCCCGGGCGGCGGTGACGTTCCGGCCGCCGCTGTCGGTGTTCGGACGGCTGCGCTCGCGCCACGCCCTCGACGTCAAGGGCGCCGGCACCGCCGCCATCGTGCTCATCGCCCGGCTCTACGCCCTGGTGGGAGGCTCCTCGGCCCGCACCACCCTGAGCCGGCTCGAGGCGGCGGCGGACGCGGGCGCCCTGCACGCGCGCGACGCGGCCGACCTCGCCGACGCCTACCGGCTGCTCACCCGGCTGCGGCTGCGCGCCCAGGTGGAGCAGGTCCGGCGCGGGGAGCGGGCGGGCAACGTGGTCTCCCTCGACACCCTGCCCCCGGGCGAGCGCGACCACCTCGTCCGGGCGCTGCGCGAGGTGCGTGACGTCCAGGACTACACGGCGTCGCGCTTCGCGACGTTCAGCGTGAGCTGACCGCGCGGGCCGAGGCCGGGGGAGACTGCAGGCAGGAGGGAGGCCGCATGGACGAGCAGCGCACCGCACGGCTGGTCGCGATCGCGGCGCTGGCGTTCCTCCTGTTCAACGCGCCACTGCTCGACCTGTTCGTCGGCGGCGCCCGGGTGCTCGGCGTGCCGCTGCTGTGGGCGTACCTCGTGGGCGCGTGGGTGCTGGTGATCGTCCTGGTCCAGCGCACCACCCGGGACCGGGACCGGGGCTGACCGTGCTCGCGGCCTGGGTCGTCGTGCTCGCCTCCGCGGCGTACCTCGCGCTGCTGTTCGCCGTGGCCTCGTACGCCGACCGGCGCGCCCGCGCGGGACGCAGCGTCATCGCCAGCGGCACGGTCTACGCCCTGTCGCTCGGCGTGTACGCCACCTCGTGGACCTATTACGGCAGCGTGGGCAGGGCCGCGTCGAGCGGTCTCGGCTTCCTGCCGATCTACCTCGGCCCGACGGTCGCGCTGGCCGTGTGGTGGCTGCTCGTCCGCAAGATCGTCCGTATCTGCAAGCGCAACCGCATCACCTCGCTGTCGGACTTCCTCGCTGCGCGCTACGGCAACAGCTCCAGCCTCGGCGCGCTCGTGACCGTCGTGGCCGTCGTCGGGCTGGTTCCCTACATCGCGCTGCAGCTCAAGGCCGTCTCGGCGACCTTCGACGTGCTGACCGCCCCCGCGGTGCCGGCTGCCGGAGCGGCGTCGCCCGTGCCGCTGCTGCAGGACACCGCTCTGTACGTCGCCCTGCTGCTGGCCGCGTTCACGATCGTGTTCGGCACCCGCCACCTCGACGCCGCGGAGCGGCACGAGGGCATGGTCGCGGCCGTCGCCGTCGAGTCGGTGGTCAAGCTGGCCGCCCTCAGCGTCGCCGGTGCCTACGTCGTCTACGCGCTGCACGACGGGTTCGGCGACCTCGTCGCCCAGGCGTCCGCCCGCCCCGACCTGGCCCGGTTGCTCGTCCTGGACGACTCCCAGTACGGCTCCTGGATGTGGCTCACCGTGCTGTCGATGCTCGCGGTGCTGCTGCTGCCCCGGCAGTGGCAGGTCGCCGTGGTGGAGAACGTCGACGAGCGGCACCTGCGCACGGCGTCCTGGATGTTCCCGCTCTACCTGCTGCTCGCCAACGTGTTCGTGCTGCCGATCGCGCTGGCCGGGCTGCTCACGCTCGGACCGGGCGCCGACCCGGACACCTACGTCCTGGCGCTCCCGCTCGCCGAGGGTCAGCGGGCGCTCGCGCTGCTGGTCTTCCTCGGCGGACTGTCGGCGGCCACCGGCATGGTGGTCGTCGAGACGATCGCGCTGTCCACCATGGTGTCCAACTCGCTGGTCATCCCGCTGCTGCTGCGCGGCGGGGGTCCGCTGGCCCGGCGCCGCACGCTCGGCGGGACGGTGCTCGCGATCCGGCGCACCACGATCGTCGTCGTCCTGCTGCTCGGGCTCGTGTACTTCCGCGTCGCCGGGGAGGCACCGGCGCTGGTGGCGATCGGGCTGGTGTCGTTCGCCGCGGTCGCGCAGTTCGCCCCCGCGCTGCTCGGCGGCCTGTTCTGGCGCGGAGCGAGCCGGCGCGGCGCCACCGCCGGGCTGGCGGCGGGCTTCGCCGTCTGGGCCTACACTCTCCTGCTGCCCTACCTCGCCCGCTCGGGCTGGCTGCCACTCGACCTCGTCGAGCGCGGGCCCCTCGGCGTGGAGCTGCTCGCGCCGCAGGCGCTGTTCGGGCTCGACGGCCTCGACGAGATCAGCCACGCCATGGTGTGGAGCATGCTCGCCAACGTCGGGCTGTTCGTCGGCCTGTCGGTGACCGGACGCCGCGACCCGGCCGAGCGCGTCCAGGCGGCGAAGTTCGTCGACGTGTTCTCCGCGGCGTCCGGTGACGCCGACGCGCTGCTCTACCGCGGCAGGGCGACCGTCGGTGAGCTGCGGCGGCTGCTCGAGCGGTTCCTCGGCCCGGACCGCGCCGCCGAGGCGCTCGCGGCGCAGGCCGGGCGCACGGGCGCGCCGCTGGACGACCACGCGGAGGCGCCCGCCGCGCTGGTCCAGCACGTCGAGACCCTGCTCGCCGGCGCCATCGGCTCGACCTCGGCCCGCTTCGTCGTGGCGTCCGTCGCCAGCGAGGAGCCGCTCGGCGTCCGGGAGGTCATGGCGATCCTCGACGAGACGTCGCGCGTCCTGGCGACCAGTCGCGCGCTCGAGCGCAAGTCGCGCGAGCTCGAGGCGGCGACGGCCGAGCTGCGGGAGGCCAACGAGCGGCTGCAGGAGCTGGACCGGCTGAAGGACGACTTCGTCTCGACCGTGACCCACGAGCTGCGCACGCCGCTGACGTCGATCCGCGCCTTCTCCGAGATCCTGCTCGACAACCCCGAGCTCGAGGCGGAGGAGCGCGAGGAGTTCCTGCGCACGATCGTCGACGAGACCGGTCGGCTCACCCGGCTCATCAACCAGGTGCTCGACCTGTCCAAGCTCGAGTCCGGCGGCGGCGAGTGGCAGCTCGAGCCGGTGGACCTCGGCGCGGTGGTCGCGCAGTCCGCGGCGGCGGTCGGGCAGCTGCTGCGCGACAAGGAGGTCGCGCTCGAGCTGCTCCTGCCCGACCCGGCGCCGTGCGTGCAGGCCGACCGCGACCGCGTCGTCCAGGTGCTCGTCAACCTCTTGTCGAACGCCGTCAAGTTCGTCGAGCCGGGCGGGGGGCGCATCGAGGTGGCGCTCAACGCCGCCGACGGCGCCGCCCGCGTGGCCGTGACCGACAACGGACCGGGCCTGTCCGAGGGCGACCAGCAAGTGGTCTTCGAGAAGTTCCGCCAGGGCAGCGGCACGGCCGGCGGCCGCCCCCCGGGCACCGGCCTGGGCCTGCCCATCAGCCGCTCGATCGTCGAGCACCTGGGCGGGCGGCTGGACGTCCGGAGCACACCCGGACAGGGGGCTACGTTCTCCTTCACGCTCCCGCTGGCGACCGGAGCCGCCGTCGCCGGTGCTCCCGTGGGCGCGGGGACGGAGGGCTGAGATGCCGGGGTCGGGCGGGCCGGCGGGCAAGGTGCTGATCGTCGACGACGAGCCAAACATCGTGACCTCGCTCCAGTTCCTCATGAAGAAGAGCGGCTTCGAGGTCGCCGTGGCACGGGACGGCGAGGCCGCGCTCACCGAGGTCGACCGCTTCGGCCCGGACCTCGTGCTGCTCGACGTCAACCTGCCGCACCGGGACGGCTTCGAGGTGTGCCAGCGGCTGCGCGCGGCCGGCCACACGTGCAAAATCGTGATGCTGACGGCCAAGGGCCGCGAGATGGAGGTGACCAAGGGCTACGAGGTGGGAGCCGACGCCTACGTGACCAAGCCGTTCTCCACGCGGGAGCTGGTCGAGCAGGTGCGGGGTCTGCTGAGCGGCGCCGCGGGGACGCCGGGCCCGCCGGGCGGGGGCTGAGTGGCCCGGCGGGGCGCGCTGCCCGACGGCCCGGTCCTCCGCCTGGCCGGGCTCGTGGCCGCCTACCTGGTCGTCGTCGGGGGGCTGCTCGCCGCGGTGGTGTGGGAGCAGCTGGTGCCCGCGCAGCGGCGCGCCGTCGCCGACGCCCTGGCCGCCTCGGCGCCGGCCCTCGTGCTCGGCGCGCTCGTGC
>JALYMN010000175.1 GCA_030773675.1 Actinomycetota bacterium | reverse complement strand
GGCGTACCGCTCGCCGCTGCCGCGCGCGACGTCGCGGCCGGCCCGCCACGCCGCGTGCTCCTCTGGGAAGCGCTCCCGGACCTGCTCCGTCGTCAGCCCCTGCCAGGCGCCGAGGTGCACCTCGCGCAGGCGGGCGTCCAGGCGCAGCGGCACCCGGGCGCGCTCCGCGACGCGGACCGCGGTCTCCCGCGCGCGGGACAGGTCGCTGCTCACCACCACCGCCGGCCGGGCCGGCGCCAGAGCCTCGGCCACCGCGTCGGCCTGCGCCCGCCCGACGTCGTCGAGCGGGACGTCGAGGTGCCCCTGGATGAGGCCCTCGGCGTTGTGGCCGGTCCGGCCGTGCCGGAGCAGGACGAGCCGCCGGGCTGCGGTCAGGACACGCCCTCGACCCGCGCCGCGCGGCCGGTGGCCCGGGCGGCGTCCGCGTCGACGAACGGGATGACCGGGCAGTCGCCCCACAGCCGCTCGAGGGCGTAGAACACCCGCTCCTCCTGGTGCTGCACGTGGACGACCACGTCGGCGAAGTCGAGCAGCACCCAGCGGCCCTCCTCCGCGCCCTCACGGCGGACCGGCTTGGCGCCGAGCGCCCGCAGCCGCTCCTCGATCTCGTCGACGACCGCCTTGACCTGTCGGTCGTTGGGCGCGGACGCGAGCAGGAACACGTCGGTGATGACGAGCTGCTCGCTGACGTCGATGAGCAGGACGTCGGTGGCGAGCTTGTCGGCGGCGGCCTGCGCGGCGGCCAGGCCCAGCTCGACGGCGCGCTCGGAGGCGGGCACGGGATCTCTCCTGACCAGGGGACGCAGCAGGGACTACCAGTCTACGGGCGTGTCCCGGCGCGCTCAGGCGGCGAAGTCGGCGCCGACGAGCACGACGACGTCGGCCACCGAGCCCAGCCGGTCGGTGCTGCGGACCGAGTCGGGCGGCAGGCCGAGCGCCTCGGCGACCCGGTTGCCCAGCTCCAGCGCCTCCCCGGACCGCTCCGGCACGAGCACCTGCGAGCGGTCGTAGCCGAAGCGCGCGGCGTTGCGCGAGCCGACGAAGACGAAGCCCCGGGGCACGAGCCGGGCGCGCACCCGCTCCCCCAGCCCTGGCGTGCCGACGCCGTTGAGGACGAGCACCCGGTTGCCCTCCTCGCGCGCGCCCGGCGGGACGGACGCCGCGAGCAGTCGGTCGACGAGCGCGGGCGCCCGGTCGGTGTCGAGCCGGAACGTCGTCCCGGCGGCGCCGGTGTCGATGGGCAGCACCGGGAGGGTGTCGTACTGCAGCTGCCGGGCCGCGTCGGACCGCTCCAGGCCGGTGAGCAGCCGGGCCAGGCCGTCGGGCGGCAGCGTTGCGATGGAGCGCGCGCCCAGCCCGCCCACGACCTGCGCGGCCTCCTCGACCGACGCCGGGAGCGCGTCGAGCAGGCCGTCGAGGACGGCCTGCACCCGGGCCAGGCGGGCCTGCTCCTGCTCCTCCGCTGCTCGATAGGTCACGTACGCCACGGTCTGGACGCCGGACAGCCGCTGCCGGCCCGGCTGCAGCACGAGCTCGCCGCCCCGCTCCACCGGCCGGTCCACCTCCACCGGCACGCCGCCGAGCACGTCGACGAGGCCCTGCAGGGACGGCAGGTCGAGCACCCAGCCGTCGTCCATGATCACGCCGAGCAGGTCGGCGACCGCGCTGCGCGACGCCTCCGGCGGCACAGTGCGCAGCGCCCGGGCCAGGGTGAGCGAGCCGCGCCCCGGCACCGGCACGAGCAGCTGCGGCGGCACCAGCACGACCGCCCCGGTCTCAGCGACCGGGTCGTGCGCGAGCAGCGCGGCGGCCGCCGCGTCGCCGTTCGCCGCCTGCAGCGCCAGCAGCAGGGTGCGCTGGGTGCGCTCCAGGTCCTGACCGGCGGCGGCGGGAGGCGGCGCCGGATCGGCGGCCAGCCGCCACGTCACGGCCAGGGTCAGCAGGGCGAGCAGGGCGAGCGCCAGGGCGACGAGCTGCCGGCGGCGGCGCCGCCGACGGCGTCGCGCCTCCATCCGGGCGCTGCCGACGTCCGGAGCAGCGCTGCCGGACGGCGAGGCTTCCCCGCTCACCCGGGCGCTGCCCGACCTGGCTTCGTCGGTCACCGAGCCGCTCCCGCCGGGTGGTACAGCCCGCGCTTGTCGATGTACTGCACGACCCCGTCCGGCACGAGGTACCAGACCGGCCAGCCCGCGGCCACGCGCTCGCGGCAGTCGCTCGAGCTGATCGCCAGGGCCGGGACCTCCAGCAGCGTGACCGCGCCGTCGGGGAAGCTCGCCGGGTCGATGTGCTCGTAGCCGGGGCGGGTGACACCGACGAAGTGGGCGAGCGCGAACAGCTCGTCGGCCGCGCGCCACGTGAGGATCTGCGCGAGCGCGTCGGCTCCGGTGATGAACAGCAGCTCCGCGTCCGCGCCGTACGTCGCGCGCAGGTCGTGCAGCGTGTCGACGGTGTAGGTCAGGCCCGGACGGTCGATGTCGGTGCGGCTGACGGAGAAGCGCGGGTTCGAGGCCGTGGCGATGACCGTCATGAGATAGCGGTCCTCGGCGGGGCTGACCTCGCGGTGCGTCTTCTGCCACGGCGTCCCGGTCGGGACGAACACGACCTCGTCGAGCGCGCACCGGGCCGCGACCTCGGAGGCGGCCGACAGGTGGCCGTGGTGCACGGGGTCAAAGGTCCCGCCCATCACGCCGATGCGCCTGCTCACGACGGCCTCACGACGGCTCAGCCTAGACCGCGCGGCTCCGTCGAACGCGGTCCGCGCCGGACCGGTCGCCCTGCGTGGACCACGGCACCGGGCTCAGGTCGGCAGGAGGCGCTGCACGAAGTCCTGGAGCTGAGCGGCGTTGCGCACCTCGACCATCTCGATCACCTCGCCGTACGCCGAGGTCGCGCTGTCGCCGGAGCCCCAGTACGCCCGCGGCTCCGGGTTGAGCCAGTAGGCGTGCCGGGCGCGGGCGACGAGCCGCTTGAGGGTCGGGGTGCCGGTCGCCCGGTAGTTGTTGCGGGCGTCGCCGAGCAGCAGCAGCGACGTCCGCGGGCCGACGGCGTCCGGGTAGCGTTCCTCGAACTGCTCGAGCGCGTGGCCGTAGTCGCTGTGCCCGTCGAACCACACCAGGCTCGCCTCGCTCGACATGCGGGCGAGCGCGTCGGCGATGTCGCCGTCGGCGCGGAAGAAGCGGGTCACCTCGTCGACGCTGTCGACGAAGGCGAACGCCCGCACCTTCGTGAACTGCTCCTGCAGCGCGTAGGCCAGCATGAGCGTGAAGTGCGCGAAGCCGGCGACGGACCCGCTCACGTCGCACAGGACGACGAGCTCCGGCTTGTGCGGCTTGTGCGGCCGGTGGTGGGTGACGACGGGCACCCCGCCGGTGGCGAGCGACGCGCGGACCGTGCGGCGGAAGTCCAGCCGCCCCGCCCGGCCGAGCCGTCGGCGTGCGGTGAGCCGGGTGGCGAGCCGCCGGGCCAGCGGGAACACCTGCCGGCGCAGCTCGGCCATGTCGTCGCGGCTCGCGCGCAGGAAGTCGACCTGGTCGGCGAGCGGCGACACCGACGTCCGGCTGAGCTGCTCGGCGCCGCGGTCCTCGGCGAGCCGGCGCCGGACCTCCGCCTCGACCATCTCGGTGAACTGCCGGATCCGCTCGGTGATGGTCTGCCGGGCGACCCGCTCGGCGAGCCCGCCCCGCTCCTGCCCCTGCAGCAGCGCGTCGAGCAGGCTCGCGGTGAGCGTCTCGGGCGACAGCGCCCGCAGCACCCGGTAGGCGAACCAGTTCTGCCGCCCCGGCTGCGCGTCGGCCCGGCCGACCGAGCCGACCACCTCGCGGGCGAAACGCTGCAGTGCCTGCTCGTCGCCGCGCAGCAGCAGGTCGCGCAGCGCGTCGCGCAGGGCCTCGCGGAACGCCCGCTCGTCGGCGGCGGCGGCGTCCGGGTCGACGTCGCGGCCGTCGTCCTCGGTCAGCTCGGTCAGGCTCGGCTCACCGGTGACCGCCGGCCACCACAGGTCGAACAGCTTGTCGAACGTGCGGCGGTGCGCCGGCCGCTTGACCACCGTCGCGGCGAAGGCGGCGCGCAGCGCCTCGCGGTCGCGCAGGTCGACCGCGCCCATGGCCCGCGTCGCGTCGAGCACCTCCGACAGCGGCACGGGCACCCCCGCCGTCCGCAGCGCGTCGAGGAAGGCGATCTCGCGCGCGAGCAGCCCGCCGGAGGCCACTAGTTCAGCTTGAGCTGGGTCGTGGCGCGGTCGTGGTCGCTGGCGTGCTTGAGCACGACGCCGAGGGTGTCCTTGACCGCCGACTCGTCGAGCGTGTCGAGCCCGAGCGCGACCAGGGTGCGGGCCCAGTCGATCGACTCCGAGAGCGAGGGCGACTTCTTCAGCTCCAGCGCACGCAGCGACCGGACGGTGCGGACGAGCTGCTCGGCGAGCTGCTCGGCCACCTCCGGCACGCGCGACAGCACGATCGCCTTCTCGCGGTCGGCGTCGGGGTAGTCGAGGTGGAGGTAGAGGCAGCGCCGCTTGAGCGCCTCGGAGAGCTCGCGCGTCGCGTTGCTGGTGAGGAACACGAGCGGACGTCGCGCCGCGGTGATCGTCCCGAGCTCGGGGATCGTCACCTGGAAGTCCGACAGGACCTCCAGCAGCAGGCCCTCGACTTCGACGTCGGCCTTGTCGGTTTCGTCGACGAGCAGCACCGTCGGCTCGGCGCGCCGGATCGCGGTGAGCAGCGGCCGGGACAGCAGGAACTCCTCGGCGAAGACGTCGTCGTGCACCTCGTCCCAGGCGGCCACATCTCCAGGGGCGGCCCCCTGGCTCGCCTGGATGCGCAGCAGCTGCTTCTTGTAGTTCCACTCGTAGAGCGCGCGGGCCTCGTCGAGCCCCTCGTAGCACTGCAGCCGCACGAGCTCGGACCCGGTCGCGTCGGCGACCGCCTTCGCCAGCTCGGTCTTGCCGACGCCCGCGGGGCCCTCGACGAGCAGCGGCTTGCCGAGCCGGTCGGCGAGGAAGACCGTCGTCGCGATCGCCCGGTCGGTGAGGTAGCCGACCGAGGACAGCCGCTGCTGGACGTCGTCGACCGAGGCGAACTGGGGCTGCTGCACGGGCGCTCCTGGGCAAGGCTTGCGTCGAGACCGAACCTCATTCTGCTGCATCGGCGGGGCGGCGCCGTCGCAGTACGGCCCTAGCCTGGCGCGCATGGACGTCGCCTTCCTCGGGCTCGGGCGCATGGGCGCCGCGATGGCCGCGCACGTGCTCCCCGCCGGGCACCGGCTGACGGTGTGGAACCGCTCCCCCGGCCGGGCGGCCGCGCTCGTCGCGGCCGGCGCGCGGGAGG
>JALYMN010000174.1 GCA_030773675.1 Actinomycetota bacterium | reverse complement strand
CGGGTGGGACTTGCCGGGTGTACACCGCGCGGGCTCCGGCCTCCAGCGCCGCCCCCACCGCCTGCTCGTCGAAGACCTGCAGCGCGACGGCGGTGCGGGGAGCCAGCAGGCGGGCGCGCCGAGCCAGCTCGCGCCCGCTCACCGAGGGCAGCCGGTCCTCAGCGATCACCAGTTCGGGCTGCTCGGCGACCAGCGTGCCGATGGCGTCGGCGCCGTCGTGCACCACGCCCGCCAAGCCCAGGCCGAGCCCGGGCAGAGCAGCGGTGATCCGGTCGCAGAACCACGGCTGGCGGTGCACCACCAACACCCGCGGCTGCGCCGGCAACCCGCCGCGCACCATCGCCAGGTCCTGCCGGTCCAGGCAGTCCAGCAGCGCACGCCGTTCCCGCTCGCGCTGCGCGGCGGCCCGGTGCAGATCGACACTCTCCTCTCGCGAGGCCGGCGCGGGCCGCGGCGGGGCCTCGGCGAGCCAGGCCGAGATCCCCTGCAACTGCAGCAGCACAACGTCGACTAGCGGTAGCCGAGGGTGACCGGGCTCGGCGCGGGATGGCGGGCCGGCGGCGTCGTGAGCCATGACGCCGCTCCCTCACCTCGACCCCAGAGTGTGTACGGCATCGTACACATGGCGGGAGGCGGCGGGGACGGTCGGCTCGACTCGCCTCCGTGCACTTCGCTCAGGGATCGGGGAGCGACGCGTCGCTGCCCGAGCGCCGCCCTGCCCGTCCGCCAGGCAGCCCGCCGTCACGAGCTCAGGGCAAGCCGTGGTCGCGGTGGTGCCCAGCAGCAAGCCGCCGTTCGGGACGGCAGCGCAGGCTGCTGTCCGACCAGCGGCGGCAGGCGCCGCCGTCGACGCCGGGGACGCCGGCGTGGTGCTCCACGTTCCGGTCGGCTGCGGGGTGGTAACAACACCGTCACGACCGGCGCGGCCTCGGTCGCCCGCCGAGCGTCACCGATGGGTCAGCCGGAGGTGAGATGGACGACCCGAGCGGCCAGGGGCGCCGCAACCGGGTGCTGGCCGGGCTGCCCGACCAGGCCTATCGGGAGTGCATGCAGGCCCTGGAGCCGGTCGAGCTCCGCCAGCGGCAGGTCCTCTTCGAGCAGAACCAGCCGATCACGCACGTCTACTTCCCGCTCAACAGCGTGGCCTCCCTGCTCACGATCATGCAGGACGGGTCGGCGGTGGAGTGCGCGACGGTCGGCAACGAGGGGGTCGTCGGGCTGCCGGTGTTCCTCGGCGCGCACAGCCTGCCCATGCGCGCCTTCGCGCAGGTCCCCGGGCGGGCGCTGCGGATGGACGCGGCGGTCTTCCGTCAGCTGCTGGCGCGCGAGGACGGACCGCTGCAGACCGTGCTGCACCGCTACACCCAGACGATCTTCTCCCAGCTCGCGCAGAACGTGGCGTGCAACCGACTGCACGCCATCGAGCAGCGCTGCGCCCGCTGGGTGCTGATGACCGCCGACCGGGTCGACGGCCCGCAGTTCCCGATGACCCAGCAGTTCCTCGCCCAGATGCTGGGGGTGCGCCGGGCCAGCGTCAGCGAGGTCGCCAGCCGACTGGCCGACGCCAGCTGCATCCGCTACAGCCGGGGCGCCGTGACCGTGCTGGACCGCGACGGACTGGAGCAGCTCAGCTGCGAGTGCTACCGGGCGATCCGCTCGGTACTGGAGCGGATGCTCGGCGACCCGGAGCAGGTCACTCAGTCCGCTGCCGGTGGCGCCGTGCCCGACCCGAGATAGCTCGACCAGTACCACGACCAGCTCGACGGGCTCCACCGACGGGTGGTGGACGCCCAAGGTCCCAGCGGGGAGCTCTTCGGCGAGGCCCCACTGCGCAACCTGCTCGAACGCGAGCACGCCTCCGGACGGCCGCCGCAGGAGGTGCTGCGCCGGCTGGTGCACAGCGCCCTGGCGCACTCCACCACCCGGCTGCGCGACGACGCGAGCATGCTCTATCTGCGCTGGGACGGCCCCGACCCGCTGCTGTGAGCGGTTGCGCCGGCCAGGGAAGTGCCCGCGGTGGCGAGCAGCTGGTCATAGACCGCGGCGGTCTGCTCGGCCATCTGCCGGTCGGTGCCGGACTGCTGGTACTCGCGATGGGCGGCTCGGGCGTACTGCCGGGCGGTGAGCGGGTCGGTGAGCACCTCCAGGAGCGCGTTCACCAGCGCCTGGCCGTCGAGGGCGTGTCAGATCGTCTGTGTAAGGACTTCGGTCCGACCCTGAGGCCAGTGCCTTGGAGGGGAGCACAGCATGGGCGTTGTGACCGAGGACTCCTCGAGCGGGCGCCGCTGACCCTGCGGGCCGACGCGTGCTGGGCGTGGTGCACACTGGGCGGGCCAACGCGATCAGCAGTCGAGGAAGCCGGTGCGAGTCCGGCGCGGTCCCGCCACTGTGACCGGCAAGCAGACCCCCAGGCACGACCACCGCTGGTGTTGGGCGGGAAGGTCGGGGGCGAGCGGTGATCCGGGAGCCAGGACATTCGGGCTGACGTGCCACCACGCCAGGGGCGGAAGACCCCGGTAGGAGATGCTGATGTCCTCGCTTTCCGTTCGCGTGCTCCCCGCGGCGCCGCTTCGTCTTGTGCTGGCGGTGCTGTTCGCCCTCGCGCTGCTGTTCGCGGTCGCGTTCGATCAGGGCCAGCTCGCCCGGGCTGTGCAGGCGGCGGCGGGCGATGAGGTGGT
>JALYMN010000173.1 GCA_030773675.1 Actinomycetota bacterium | reverse complement strand
GGCCAGGAGGGCGCCAGCGCCAGCACCAGCGCGCCGGCGCCGCCGAGCAGGGCCGCCCGGCGGACCATGCGGGCCGGGTCCGCGCCGCGGTCGACGGCACGTCCGAGCAGCGGCAGGAGCACGGCCTGCACGAGCACGGCCAGGACGAGCGTGGCCGGCAGGACGACGGCGGCGCCGGGCGCCCCCGCGGCCAGAGCGTCGAGGAACGGCCCGCCGACGGCGGTGGTGACCACCGTGACGTAGCCCGAGCAGGCCCAGTCGTAGCCGGCGAAGCCGCGGCGGGCGCGGGCGAGCGGGCCGGCGGGGACAGCGGAGGAGGTCATGCGGCTGAGGTTGCCGGGCCGCTGGCCGCCGGTCCTGAGCAGGACTACTCGGTCACCCGGGTGAGGGGCGGTGGCCCGCGAGCGTCACGGGCTCGGCCTGCTGCAGGCTCAGGTCATGAGAGGCGGCATCGGCTCCGCGCGCACGCGGCGCCGGACGGTGATCCTGCGGCGGCCGTCGGGCCAGATCTGGTGCCGGGCGAGCTCCCAGTCGCCGAACTCCGCGTGCAGGACGAGCAGCTCACGGGTCTTCTGCCGGTCGGCGTCCTTCGGCACGGCCACCGACCGGTACTCGTACTCGGCCATCGCGGACAGGCTAGCCCGCAGCGGTACTACCGCCGCAGCAACTCGAGCAGGTACGTCCCGTAGCCGCTCTTGAGCAGCGGCTGGGCCAGCGCCTCGAGGCCGTCGTCGTCGACGAACCCCTCGCGCCAGGCCACCTCCTCGATGCAGCCGATCTTGAGGCCCTGCCGCTCCTCGATGACCTGCACGAACTGACCGGCCTGCATGAGCGACGCCGAGGTGCCCGTGTCGAGCCAGGCGGTGCCGCGGTCCATCACCGCGACGTGCAGCCGCCCCTGCGCGAGGTAGGCGTTGTTCACGGCGGTGATCTCCAGCTCGCCGCGCTCGCTGGGCTCGATGTCGGCGGCGATGTCGAGGACGTCGTTGTCGTAGAAGTACAGCCCCACCACCGCGTAGTGGCTGCGCGGCTTCTCCGGCTTCTCCTCCACGGACACGACGCGACTCTGCGCGTCGAACTCGACGACGCCGTACCGCTCGGGGTCGTTGACGTGGTAGGCGAACACCGCGCCGCCGTCGACGTCGGCGTACTGGCGCAGCTGCTCCCCGAAGCCGTGGCCGTAGAAGATGTTGTCGCCCAGGACCAGGCTGACCTTGTCGTCGCCGACGAAGTCGCGACCGAGCAGGAACGCCTCGGCGAGCCCGTTGGGCTCGGGCTGGACCGTGTAGGAGAACGAGCAGCCGTAACGGCTCCCGTCGCCGAGCAGCCGCACGAACTGCTCCTGGTCGTGCGGTGTCGTGATGATCAGGATCTCACGGATGCCGGCGAGCATGAGCGTCGCCAGCGGGTAGTGGATCATCGGCTTGTCGTAGACCGGCAGGAGCTGCTTGGAGACGGCCTGAGTGATCGGGTAGAGCCGGGTGCCGGAGCCGCCGGCGAGCACGATGCCCTTCACCGGACAGAGGCTAGATCACGACCGGTCCGCGGCAGCCGGAACAGCACGCCGAGGCCGCACCGCACCAGGGCGGCGTGGACGGCGAGCGCGACGGCGGTGAGCGCGAGGACGGCGAGGACCGGGTAGAGCGTGGCCAGCACGACCCGGCCCGGCGGCAGCGCCGGCACCGCCGCGTGCAGCAGCGCCAGCAGCGGCAGGTGCAGCACGTAGACCGGCAGCGTGACCCGCCCGAGCCGGGCGAGCAGCGCCGCCGGCCGGGTGTCCGCGGCCCGGACGGCGAGCAGCACGCCGGCCGGCTTCCCGAACACCGACAGCAGCGTGGAGAACACGCCCAGCCGGCTGACGCCCGCTGCCACGGCCAGGCCCGCCAGCGGCAGGTACGCCGCGACCACCCGGGCGGTGGCGCGCGCGTCGGCCCGCGCGAGGAGCGTGTCCACCCACCCGGGCGCGAGCGCGCCGACCAGGAAGAACAGCAGGTTGGCCATGAGCCCCGCGGCCGTGCCGATCCTGGGGGCCACCGGTGTGTCGGCGAGCACGGCGACGACCGCCGCCGCGCCGAGCGCCACGCGCAGCGGCAGCCGCACCGCCAGCCGGGCGACGAGCAGGTAGGCCGCGAGGGCGTACAGGTACCAGGTGTTCGTGTAGCCCACGGCCATGCCCAGCACCAGATCGCCCGCCGACCGCGCCGTCCGGGTGACCAGCGGCGGACCGACCGCGAAGAACGCCGAGCCCAGCACGAGCCACACCACGTGCACCCAGTACGGCGTGAGCACGCGCCGCCGGACCTGCGGCCACGGGCGCCGCACCGCGCCCGACGCCAGCCATCCGGACAGCAGGAAAGAACAGCGGCACCCGCACCGGCTGCACGACCAGGTCGGCGGTCTGCCAGGCGAGCAGCACCGGCTGGGGCACCCCGGGCAGCAGGCTGTAGTGCTTGACGTCGACGTGCCACAGGACGACGAGCAGGATGCAGGCGCCGCGGGCGGCGTCCGGCCACCGCTCGCGCGGCGGCGCCACGTCCCGCGCACTCGCGCACCCGCCGTTCACCGCTGGCCGGCCGCCTCGCCCAGCAGCCG
>JALYMN010000172.1 GCA_030773675.1 Actinomycetota bacterium | reverse complement strand
GGGGCGCAGCACCGCCGAGCTGCCGCCGGTGCCGCGCCCCATGGCGTCGACCGTCTCCACCAACGCGTCCGTGGCGGAGCGCGTCTCGGTCCAGCCGAGCACGGCCCGCGCCCGGGTGGTGTCCATGAGCGGCGTGAGCCGGCCGATGTCGACCCAGCCCGGGTCGGTCGGCTGCAGGCGCAGCCGCCAGGTCAGGTCGACGAGCCCCCGCACGAGCGGCACGGGCAGCGGCACCGGACGGGCGCCGAGCGCCTCGCCCATGGTGTCGGCGTCCAGCACCGGCTCGCCGGCGACGTTGAACGCCCCGGTGACCGGCCGGGTCGCGGCGAGGAGGAAGGCGCGGGCGATGTCCTCGGCGTGCACGGCTTGGATGGCCAGCCGGTCGATGCGCGGTACGACGGGCAGCAGCCCGCGCCGGACCAGCGTCTGCGGCACGAACGGCCCGAGGAAGTACCGGGCCAGCTCGCTCGCCGCCGCGGCCTGGAAGACGATGCCCGGGCGGATCCGCACGACCCGGCGGGCCGGCGACTCGGCCTCGAGCTCGTCGAGCATGCGCTCGGCCTGCACCTTGTGCCGGCTGTACGTCGAGCTCTCGATCCCGGCCGTCGCGTGGCTCTCGTCGACGCGCGGCGCCTTGGGGCCGGGGGAGTAGGCCCCGACCGAAGAGGCGTGCACGAGCGCCGGCACGCCCTCGTCGCGCACGGCGTCGATCACCCGCCGGGTTCCCCCGATGTTGACCCGGTGCATCTCGTCGGGGTGGTGGGCCGGCTGGAGCAGCCAGGCGAGGTGGATGACGACGTCCGCGCCGCGCACGAGCGGGCGCAGGTCGTTCTCGGCGATGTCGACCGACGTCCAGGAGACGCGGGGGTCGCGGTCGGGCGGCAGGCGCTTGGCCAGACCGGCGACGGAGGTGACCTCGGGAGCGGACAGCAGCTGGGGCAGGAGCCGCGAGCCGACGTTGCCGGTCGCGCCTGTGACGACGATGCGCATGCCTGCGGCTTGCCCTCGCCCCGCGGCACGCACTCGCCGTCCGCACGCGGGGCACACCGGCAGTCAGCGGGCTGTCAGCGAGTGATCGTGGGCGGCTCCAGCTCGAGCACGACGACGCTCTCCGGGCCGGTCTCGACCCTGCCCTCGGCGACCACGGACCCGGGCATGCTGCTCAGCAGGACGTCGGCCGGCGGACCGGGCAGCGGCACCGGTTGCGCCCGGTCGGCGAGGTTGCACACGACGACGACCCGACCGCGACGCACGACGAACCAGCGGGCCTGCTCGTCGTACTGGACGTCGACCCGGTCGCGGCGTCCGTCGCTGAGCTCGGGCCGGGTGCGGCGCAGCGCGATCACGTCGCGGTGCCAGCGCAGCAGGCGCTGCTCGCGCTCGCCGTCGCGCTCGGACCAGTCGAGCGTGGAGCGCTCGAACGTCGCCGGGTCCTGCGGGTCGGGCACGTCCTCGGTCTCCCAGCCGTGCGAGGCGAACTCGGCCCGCCGTCCGGTGCGCACCGCCTCGCCGAGGTCGCCCTCGTGGTCGGAGAAGAACTGCCAGGGGGTGCGGGTGCCCCACTCCTCGCCCATGAACAGCATCGGCGTGAACGGCGACGTGAGGACCAGCGCCGCCCCGACCATGAGCAGCCCGTCGGACAGCGTGGCGGCGAGCCGGTCGCCGGTGGCCCGGTTGCCGACCTGGTCGTGGTCCTGCAGGTAGACGACGAACCGCTCGCCGGGCACCGTCGGCGGCACCGGCCGGCCGTGCGTGCGCCCGCGGAAGGTGCTGAAGGTGCCGTCGTGCAGGAACGCGCCGGGCAGCACCTTCGCCAGCGACGACAGGCCGCCGAAGTCGCCGTAGTAGCCGCTCAGCTCGCCCGAGAGGTTGGCGTGCAGGGCGTGGTGGACGTCGTCGGTCCACTGGCCGTCGAAGCCGTGGCCGCCGGCCTCCCGCGAACTGATCACCCTCGGGTCGTTGAGGTCGCTCTCCGCGATGAGGAACAGCGGCTTGTTCAGCTGCGCGCCGAGCGCGTCGACCTCGACGGCCATCTCCTCGAGCAGGTGGGTGGCCCGCTCGTCGACGAGCGCGTGGACGGCGTCCACCCGCAGCCCGTCGACGTGGTAGTCGCGCAGCCACATGAGCACGTTGTCGAGGACGTACCGCCGAACGACGTCCGAGCCCGGCATGTCCAGGTTCACCGCCGGGCCCCACGGGGTGGTGTGCGCCTCGGTGAGGTACGGCCCGAACTCCGGCAGGTAGTTGCCGGCCGGGCCGAGGTGGTTGTAGACGACGTCCATGACCACGCCGAGGCCGCGGGCGTGGCAGGCGTCGACGAACCGCTTGAGGCCCTCGGGCCCGCCGTACGGGTCGTGGACTGCGTACCAGGCGACGCCGTCGTAGCCCCAGCCCCAGCGGCCGGCGAAGGCGTTGCACGGCAACAGCTCGACGGCGTCGATCCCGAGCTCGACGAGGGCGTCGAGCCGCGCGACCGCCGCGTCGAAGGTGCCCTCGATGGTGAAGGTGCCGACGTGCATCTCGTAGAGGACGGCCCCGCGCAGCGGCAGTCCTCGCCAGTGCGCGTCGGTCCAGCGGAACGCGCTGTGGTCGACCGGCCGGGACGGCCCGTGTACGCCCTCCGGCTGCCACGGGCTGCGCGGGTCGGGGCGCGGGTCGCCGCCGTCCAGGACGAAGGCGTAGTCGCGCGCGGCCTGCGCCGGCGTGAGCTCGCGCTGCCACCAGCCGTCGCCAGCCGGCTCCATCGCCAGCCGCTCGTCGCCGACCCGGGCCTCGACCCGGTCCGGCTTGGGAGCCCAGACGCGCAGCACAGTCATGGCAGCCTCCCTCCCCGCCCCGTGCACGAGGAACCCCGGCGCTCACTGCCCCGGCTGCACCAGGCCGGTCTCGTAGGCCAGCACGACCGCCTGCACCCGTCCGCGCAGTTGCAGCTTGGCGAGCACCCGGTTGACGTGGGTCTTCACCGTCGCACCGCTCACGAACAGCTCTGCTGCGATGTCGTCGTTCGACAGCCCCCGGGCGATCAGCACGAGGACCTCGAGCTCGCGCTCGGTGAGCACCCGCAGTGCGTCCGGGAGGCCGACGCGTGCGGGTGGACGCCGCAGGTGCTCCTCGATGAGCCGTCGAGTCAGGGCCGGTGCGAGCAGCGCCTCTCCGGCCGCGACCGTGTGGATGCCGGCGATCAGCCGCTCTGGCGGTGTCGCCTTGAGGAGGAAGCCGGAGGCGCCGGCGCGGAGCGCGCCGTACACGTACTCGTCGAGGTCGTACGTCGTCAGCACGAGCACCCGGGTCGACGCGGCCGACGAGGTCAGCCGGGCAGTGGCGGCGATGCCGTCGAGGACGGGCATGCGGATGTCCATGAGCACGACGTCCGGCCGAGTCCGGGTGACGACGTCGACCGCCTCCTGGCCGTCGGCGGCCTCGCCGAGCACCTCGACGCCGCGGGCCTCGAGCACCATGCGGAGGCCGGAGCGCACGAGATCCTGGTCGTCGGCGACGACGACGGAGGTCACGAGGCGGGCGTCAGCGACCGGTCCGTCGCCAGCGGCAGGCAGACCTGCAGCAGGAACCGCCCGTCGCGCGTGAAGCCGTGATCCAGCCGGCCGCCGTAGACCTGCACCCGCTCGGCCACCCCGACGAGGCCCAGGCCACTGCCGACGCTCGGGCCGGGTCGGCCGCGGTTCTCCACCTGCAGCCGCAGCTCGGCGGCGTCGACCTCCACCCGCACCGCCACGGCGCGGTCCACCGCGTACTTGAGCGCGTTGGTCAGCGCCTCCTGCACGATCCGGTAGCCCGACAGGTCGACCCCGGCGGGCAGCGCCGGCAGCGCACCGCTGACCTGCAGGTCCACGACGAGGCCGGACCGCCGGAACTGCTCGACCAGCTCGTCGAGCCGGCCCAGCCCAGGGCCAGGTCCGAGGCCGAGCTCGTCGTCGCTGTCGCGGACCAGGTGCAGCAGCCGTCCTGTCTCGGCCAGCGCCCGCCGTCCGGTCTCGGCGACGTCGCGCATCGCGTGGGCGGCGCAGTCCGGGTCGGTGCGCAGCACGTCCTCCGCCGCCGACGCCTGCACCGTCATGGCGCTCAGCGAGTGCGCCAGGACATCGTGCAGCTCGCGGGCGATGCGGGCGCGCTCGGCGTCCACGGCGTCCTGGCGCACCGTCGCCTGCAGGCGGGCGAGCAGGTCGGCCTGCTCGGCCAGCCTGCAGTTGCGGTCGGCGAGGGCGCGCAGAAGACGGCCGAAGGCGTACGGCGGGAGCAGCAGCGCGCTCGCGAAGACGACGTCGCTGATGTCGACGGTCTCCCCGGCACTCGCCTCGTTGACGCCCAGGATTACGGCCATGAACGCCAGCATCGACGCGAGCCCGCGCAGGTCGGGCAGACAGCGCCCGAGCGTGAAGGTCGCGACGGTGAGGAACAGGATGGGCGACGCCAGGTTCTGGACGACCTCGCCGACGAACGTCAGCGACAGGATCATCAGGCCCGCGGATGTCGCGGCCAGGAACGGTCGGCGTCGACGCGGGACGAGCAGCACAGCCGAGCACCACTCGACTGTCAGCACGAGGCCGAGGTGCGGTGTGCCGACCGCGAGCGCCTCGGTCGTGCCGACGAGGGCCACGCCGACCGGGACGGCGAGGTCGCGCCGCCAATGGAGGAACACGCCGCGACGGTAGACCGCAGGGATGAGCCGCACGTCCAACTCCGGGTTGATCCGGGACGCTCCTGCGGGTCGACGACGCGCCTCCCGCCGCTCCCTAGCGTCCGCTGCACCGACGACGAGGGAGGCCTCATGGCTGACGTGATGGACGACGCGCAGGTGCGGCGGATCGGACGGGCGACGGTGGTGGGGGCGGTGCTCGGACCGGTCCTCGCCCCGCTGCACGCGATGGCCCGGCATGCCACGGCCGACGGCAGGGAGGACCTCGAGGCGCCGCTGACGAGGGCGTGGTCCGAGCCGGTGTCGGAGGCGCTGCGGCCGCTGCTGGACTGGGCCGACCCGGACACCGTGTACGTCACCTACGGCAAGGGGTGGTTGTTCGTCTTCGGTCTCGCCGCGCTCTGCGCGTTCGTCACCCGCCGGCAGCGGTCGCCGTACGGGGTCGAGAGGTGGGGCTGGCGGATCACGCTCACCGCGTACGCGGTCATGACGCTGGGAGCGGCGCTCTGCTACTGGACGCCCTGGTGGATGGACACGGCGTTCCTCGTGCTGGCCGTGCCCGGGCTGCTGCTCACGGTGGTCGGATCCACCACGCTCGGGTTCGCGCTCCTCAAGCGGCGGTTCGAGCCGCGTGCCACCGCCTGGCTGCTCGTCCTGACGCTGCCGCTGCTGCTGGCCCTCGGTCAGGTCGTCTCGTTCGGCGGCGCGCTCATGCCCGGGGTGGTCGCCTGGGCGCTCGTCGGGCGGCGGATGGCCGCCGGGACAGGCGCTCCGCGTCCCCGGCCGAGCAGCGTCGACCACGGCTGGCGCCCGGAGCGGGGCGCGGCCCGCGTCCACTGGCGTGACGGCGGCGTGAGGGGGCGGACGGACGGCTCCCT
>JALYMN010000171.1 GCA_030773675.1 Actinomycetota bacterium | reverse complement strand
GGGCTGCTGGGCTACGTGCTGCCGCGCCGTGGCGAGCTGTCGACCTGGGCGAACGACGCGCTGGTGTCCGCGGTGTCGGCGGCGGCGTGCCTGGCGCTCGTCGTCGCCGCCCTGCTGCTCGAGCGCGCCTGCCGCGCACCCGCCGACCCCGCCTAGAGTCGGCGGCGTGAGCGACGACCTCGACGACCTGCCCACCGACGAGCTGCGGTCGCGGGCGTTCGCCAAGGCCGAGCAGGCGCACGACGTCCGCTTCTTCTGGGACCTCGTCAAGCACATGCGCGCGGCGCAGGCGATCGCCGGCGAGGACGGCTCCTCCGGTGCGATCACCGGCAGCATCACCGAGGCCGTTTCCCTGGTGCGCGAGCTGCTGGGCAAGCAGCCGCTCGGCGACGACGAGCCGCTGCTGCGCGCCCGCTTCCTGGACTACCTGCGATGATGCACCTGCCCGCCCGGCCGGAGGATCACGCGGCGCCGCCGGACGTCAGCGCACGATGCCGACGGCCTGCAGGTAGCGGGAGTCCCACGCGGCGGTGCCGTCGGTCGCGACGTTGTGCCGGACGACCACCTGCTCGATGTCGTCCAGCAGCGCCGCACGCCCGCTCTCGTCGAGCCGCTCGAGGGCCTTGACCGTGGGGCCGTAGTGCTCGGCGAAGTACTCGACGTACGCCCGCGGTGACGGGAAGCGCATCCGGAAGTCGTCGTGGTGCAGCGACGTCCAGGACACCCGGTCGCCGAACAGCTCGGCGAGGCCCTGCAGCGTCCCCCACCGGACGGGCGGCAGGGCGCCCGGCGGCGGTGGGACGTGCCTGCCCATGGTGCGGAACAGCTCGCCGAGGAAGCCGTCCGACGTCCAGCACGTGAGGCCGATGCGTCCGCCGCTGCGGGTGACGCGCACCAGCTCGTCGGCGGCGGCCTGCTGGCCGGGCGCGAACATGACGCCGATCGCGGAGAGCGTGACGTCGAAGGCGTCGTCGGCGACGGGCAGCTGCTGAGCGTCGCCCCAACGGAAGTCGATGTCGAAGCCCTCGACGTCCGCCCGCCGGCGGGCGTGCTCCAGCAGGTTCGGCGCGATGTCGATGCCGGTGGTGACGGCGCCGCGGCGGGCGGCCGCCAGCGCGAGGTTGCCGTTGCCGGTGGCGACGTCGAGCACGCGCTCGCCGTGCCGCAGGTCGACCTCCTCGGCCAGGCGCTCGGACAGGCCCACCAGCATCCCGCCGATGCGTCGGTAGTCGCCGCTGGACCAGACGACCTGCGCCGGTGACGGCGCCGCCCCCTGCGCCGGGACGGCAGTGCTGACTGCGGTGTCGGACATGGTTTCCCCCTCCGGACGGTCCCCGTGGCCGTCGTCGCGAGGACGGTGACAGGGCCATCGGCCCGCTGTAAATAGGCCGATTCGGGGGTGGACAAGCAGCGGCCCTCGCCCTCATTATCGCCGTTCGGTCGATCGACCGAATTCCAGGAGGACGTGGTGGGCAGACCGGTGGGGGGGACCCGAGAGCGGATCCTGGATGGCGCGCGCGCCGGGCTGCTCGATGCCGGGTACGCCGGCCTGTCCACCCGCCGGGTCGCCGACGGCGCTGGTGTCCCGCTCAGCCAGCTGCACTACCACTTCGGCGGCAAGCGCCAGCTGATCCTGGCCGTGCTCGCGCGCGAGAACGAGCGGCTGATCGATCGCCAGACGCGGATGTACGGCGAGGATCGCCCGCTGTGGCAGCGCTACGAGCAGGCGTGCGACTTCCTCGACGAGGACGTCGCGTCGGGCTACGTCCGTGTCCTTCAGGAGATGATCGCCGCGGGTTGGGCGGACGGCGATATCGCGAACGCCGTACGGCGACTCCTCAACGGCTGGTTCCAGCTCTTGACGGAGGTCGCGGCGGAGGCGGAGCGGGTGCACGGTCAGCTCGGGCCGTTCTCCGCCGCAGAGCTCGGGACGCTGATCTGCCTGCTGTTCATGGGTGGCGAGTCGATGCTCCTCCTCGACCTCGAGAGCGAGCAGGTCCCGATCCGCCAGGCGCTCCGGCGCTTCGGCGAGCTGATCCGGCAGTACGAGACGGGGGAGACGACGTGAGGGCTCTGGAGCCGCAGGCGCAGGGGTTCGTCGAGCGCAACGGCGCACGGGTCGGCTACGAGGTGTTCGGCGACGGCCACCAGCAGACGCTGCTGCTGATGCCGCCGTACTGCATTGTGCACTCGCGCATCTGGAAGATGCAGGTGCCGTACCTGGCCCGGCACTACCGGGTCATCACCTGGGACGGCGTCGGCAACGGCCGTTCCGACCGACCGCGGTGTGCCGAGCGCTACTCCGCCGCCGAGCACGCCGCGGACTCCCTCGCCGTGCTGGACGCGACCGGCACCGGCCGCGTCGTCGTGCTCGCCGGGTCACGAGGAACCCACCGCAGCCTCCTGCTGGCCGGTGACCATCCCGATCGGGTTCTCGGCGTCCTGCTCGCGGGCCCGACTACCCCGCTCGGCTCCACGGCGGCTCAGGAGATCATCGATGCCCGGGCCCGGGGTCACCAGCCGTCGTTCCTGCAGACGTTCTTCGACATCGCCTTCCCGGAGCCACACTCGAGCAAGCCCTCCGAGGACGGCGTCGGGTGGGGTTCCGAAACGGACATGGAGGTGCTGCAGGTCGCCGCCGCCGCGGACATGCCCGGGGCGGAGGAGTTCCGACAGGTCGCCGGCCGCGTCACCTGCCCCGTCCTGATCGTGCAGGGGACCGCCGACGACGTGACCCCGCCGGACAACACCGCTGGCCTGGCCGCGGCCATCGGTGACAACGCCTCGGTCGTCGTCGCGGAGGGCGCAGGGCACGCGCCGTACGTCCGTGACTCGGTGTGGTTCTCGCTGCTGGCGCGGGAGTTCGTCGACCGCGTCGTTCCGCCGCCGCTGCCGAAGCAGCGGCAGTGGACGCGAGCCGCGAACCGACGGCGCCGCGCGCTGTTCCTGTCCGCGCCGGTCGGGCTGGGGCACACCCGCCGGGACATGGCCATCGCCCGCGAGCTGCGGTCGCTGCGCCCTGACTTGGAGGTCGACTGGCTGACGGAGGACCCGGTGACCCGAGCCCTCGAGTCCGCCGGCGAGCGGGTGCACCCCGCGAGCGCCTGGCGCCCGTCGGAGTCGGCGCACTTCGAGTCGGAGGCGCACGGCCACGACCTGCACGCCTTCCAGACGCTGCGCCGGATGGACGAGATCAAGGCCGCAAACTTCATGGTGCTGCACGACGTGCTCGCCGAGGACACCTACGACCTGGTCGTCGCCGACGAGGCGGTCGAGGTCGACTACTTCCTGCACGAGAACCCCGAGCTCAAGCGCACCGCCTTCGCCTGGATCAGCGATTACGTCGGCTGGGTGCCGATGGCCTCGGGCGGGGAGCGGGAGGCCTGGCTGACCGCGGACTACAACGCGGAGATGGTTGAGCAGGTCGCGCGCTACCCGCGGGTCCGCGACCGGTCGATCTACGTCGGGACGCGCGACGACCTGGTGCCGGACCCGCTCGGGCCCGGGCTGCCCACGATCCGCGAGTGGACCGAGGCGCACTTCTCGTTCCCCGGGTACATCAGCGGCACCGTCCCGGTCGACGAGGTCCAGCGACAGGAGCTGCGCCGCCGGTTCGGGTACCGCGACGACGAGACGACCTGCATCGTGACCGCCGGCGGCACAGCCGTCGGTGCCACGTTGCTCAACCGGGTGCTCGAGGCCTTCCCGTACGCCGCGAAGCAGCGGCCCGAGCTGCGGATGGTCGTCGTCGCGGGTCCTCGTCTGGACCCCGAGCGGCTGGCGCTGCCCCCGGGCAACGTCGAGGTGCACGGCTACCTGCCCGACCTCGACCAGCATCTCGCCGCGTGCGACGTCGCGGTTGTACAGGGCGGGCTGACCACGACGATGGAGCTCACCGCGAACCGCCGCCCGTTCCTCTACTTCCCCTTGGCGAACCACTTCGAGCAGCAGCGCCACGTGGCCTACCGGCTGGACCGCTACCGGGCCGGGCGCCGCATGCAGCTGGCCGAGGTCGGGCCGGAGGACATCGCCGAGGCGCTGCTGGACGAGCTGGACCGGGAGCTGGACTACCTGCCGGTCGAGACCGACGGCGCCCGTCGCGCCGCCGCCATGCTCGCCGAGCTGATCTGACCGTGCCGACCGTCGGTCACCCACGCGCGGCCACAGACGACTCCCGCGATCGCGACGACCGTCGGGATCGTTCTTCGAGAACAGGAGCACCGCCATGACCACCCAGCCCTTCCTCACCGTCCGCTCAATGGACGAGCCCGACGAGCGCCGCGAACCCCCGCTCATCCGCATCGACGTCATGACGATCGGCGACACCTCGATCGCGCGCGCCGTCGCGCAACCCGGCTGGCGCTGGTCGGACAGCGTCAAGCCGATCGCCGGTACCGACAGCTGCGAGGTCGCCCACACCGGCTACGTCGTCAGCGGGCGACTGCACATTCGGATGGACGACGGGACCGAGGCCGAGCTCGGCCCGGGTGACGCCTTCACCTGCGCGCCCGGCCACGACGGCTGGACGGTCGGCGACGAGCCCGCGGTGTTCCTCGAGGTCTCGCCGGCCGCGGCACAGAACTATGCGGCCTCGCAGTCCTGACCACCAGCGTCGCAAGCGGCACCGGCGGCTGTATGTGCTCAGCCTCGAATGCCGACGCAGCAGGTCAGTCGGCGAGCCTTGGCATTTCGGCGATCGACAGGTACGACGTGAGGGGGCGACGTGAGCGTTCGCGGTGAGGCAGGGCCGGACGGCCTGCTGGTCGATCCGGAGCGGCTGCGCTGCGAGGTGCGGGAGAAGTACCGCGAGGTCGCCGCGCACCCGGACGCGGAGCACCACTTCCACACGGGACGGTCGTTGGCGGCCCGGCTGGATTACCCGAGTGAGTCGACGCGCTGCCGGACGAGGCGGTGGAGTCCTTCGCGGGCGTGGGCAACCCGTTCTCGCTCCGGCCGCTGTCGCCTGGCGAGCACGTCGTCGACATCGGCTCGGGAGCCGGTCTCGACGCTCTGATCGCGGCCCGTCTCGTCGGGCCGGACGGGCACGTCACCGGGGTGGACATGACCGACGAGATGCTCATCAAGGCCCGGGCGAACGCCCGGCGGGTGGGGCTGGCGAACGTGGAGTTCCGCGAGGGCCTCGCCGAGGCGTTGCCGGTCGGGGAGGGCAGCGCCGACGTCGTGATCAGCAATGGCGTGTTCAATCTCTGCGCTGACAAGCACGCGGTGTTCACCGAGGTCGTCCGCGTCCTGCGCCCTGGCGGCGTCCTGCAGTTCGCCGACATCGCCAACGGCCGGCCCGTCCCGGACGGCGCGTTGCACGACATCGACCTGTGGACCGGTTGAATCGCCGGCGGTCTGCCGTGTGCGGGCTGGGTGCAGATGCTCGAGGACGTCGGGCTCGTGGACGTGCGGGTCGGGCCACCGGTCGACACCTTCGGCGGCGCCCTCGGCGAGGCGAACGCCCGCGCCTTCGACGTCGCCGGCTTCGCGTTCCTGGCGCGCAAGCCGTCCTGACCACCGCTACTGGAACCGAATGAGAAGGAGTGTCATGGCGTCCGACGACAAGGTCATCATCGGGTTGTCGCACGGCCTCGACGACCCGGAGAGCGTGCTCATCAGCTACTTGATGGGCGTCGAGGCACTGCGCAAGGGCAAGCAGGCGTTGTTGTGGCTGACCAAGGACGGCGTGCACGTCGCGACCGCCGGGTTCGCCGACAAGGTGAACGTGCCCGATGCACCCGGCGTCGCGGGGCTCCACCGGGAGTACGTCGACAGCGGCGGCCGCTTCTACGCCTGCCCCGTCTGCGTGAAGACGCGCGGGCTGACCGAGGCGACGTGGGTGGAGACCGCGGAGGTGAAGGGAGCGCCGTCGGTGTACGAGTTCGCCGACGGCGGCGCACTGACCTTCAACTACTGACCGCCCCGTCACGCCCCGAGGTCACTGTGAGCCAACCAGGACCGGCTGGACCCAGACGGTCGCGGGCGCGGCTCGTGAACAGCCCCCGCTTCAGCGCTTCCCACTGAAGCCGGGGCTGTTCACGAGCGTGACGCTGGCTCGCCCCCGTGCCCGTCACGCGCGACGGCCAGAGATCAACCTGTAGACGGTCGGGGTTGGTTGCCTCGCTTCTATCAAGAGCGCCTCCCCGTCGATGAGCCGAGCCGGCAGCCGACCGCATCGGTTGGCGTAGCTCTATCCTTCGACGAGCCGGACCTCGTGTCGTGCGCCGGACTGGCTCTGGTGCTGGCTTTGGTGCTGGCGCTGGGGCAGCGCTGTGGCCTGCCGAATCTGGTCGAGAGCACCCTGACACTGAAGGCTTCGGGCGGCGTCAACGCGCGGTTGAAGGTGCCAGCGCTGATCGGCGGGATGGTCGCCGGCGCGGACTCCATGAACGACGTGGACCTGCTGCGGCACGGCGGGATGAACCGGCTGTTCACCGGCGTGCGGGCTCCCTCGACGTTGGGCACGTTTCTGCGCTCGTTCACCTTCGGGCACGTGCGCCAGCTCGACGCCGTCGCCGCCCGGTTCCCAGCCCGGCTCGCCCGAGCCACGCCGGCGCCGATCAAGCCGCCTACATCGGTCTGGACGACACCGTCGGGCAGGTTCACGGCCACGCCAAGCAGGGCGTCGGTTCGGCTACACCGGCGCGAAGGGGCTCAACGCGCTGCTGGCCACCCTCAGCACCCCGACCGCGGCGCCAGTGATCGCCGCGACCCGGCTGCGTCGGGGCTCGGTCAACAGCGCCCGCGGCGCGGCCCGGCTGTCGCCGACGCCCTGGTCACCGCCCGAGGGAGTTCACGCAGCAGGTCGAGCAGCGCAACGTCGCCGAGGTCTTCGCCCGCGGGGACAGC
>JALYMN010000170.1 GCA_030773675.1 Actinomycetota bacterium | reverse complement strand
CCGGCAGGCGGGCCCGACGCCGAGGGGCTGGTCGCGGAGGGCGGCGTGTCTACGGCTGAGGTGCCGGCCGGCGGGCCCGACGCCGAGGGGCTGGTCGCGGAGGGCGGCGTGTCTACGGCTGAGGTGCCGCCCCGCGGGCCTGTCGCCGAGGTGCTCATGGCTGAAGGGGGCATGCCGGCGGCAGACCCGGTGCCGGTCGCCGACGTCGTGGTGCCGGCCCCGGTCGCGCCGCCGGCGACGCAGGGGCCCGACCACGCCGCAGGCGGCCTTGACGACGGCGACGTGCCGGTCTTGGGGGGTCAGGCGGCAGCGCCGGCTGTCCTGCAGTCCACCGGCACACCGGGGCAGCACACGGGCACGGGCGCGGAGCAGCAGCCGGCCGACGTCAGCGCCAGCGCCGCCACGAGCGACGAGCCTGTCGAGGTCAGCACCACCGCGGCGAGCGAGCCGGCCGACCAGGGCCTCGCCGCCGTCGAGCCGAGCCCGTCGCCGGAGCCCGCTGCGCAGGCCGCGCCGGCGTCCGGTGCCGGACGGCCGGGCGCCTCCATCCTGCGCGCGCTGTCGCAGCTCGGGCACCGTGCGGAGGGGCGGCCGGAGCAGCGCTGACGGGCCTGCCGAGAACGACGTCCCGAGCCCGCGACCTGCACGGATCCCGCCTGCAGCGCGGCTACGATGCGCCGGCCTACCTCCGGAGGACGGACGGACACTCGTGATCGTGATCAGCGGGGCTCTGGTGCTGGTGGCCCTCGTCCTGCTCGTCGTGGGGATCACGATGCGGGAGCTGCCGTTCGTGCACGGCTCGATCGCCGTGAGCCTCCTCGCGTTCGTCTTCCTCATCATCGGGGTGCTGCAGCGGCGGGGCGAGCAGTTCCCGATGACCGACGCGTCGGCGCGACTCGGCGACGGCCCCGGGGAGCCGCAGGAGAGCGTGACGCTGCTGCCCCGCCAGGGCCTCGCCGGTGCGGCCGCCCCCGCGCAGCCCCCGCCCCAGCCCCAGCCCCAGCGCGAGCCGCGGACGCCCGCGGGGGCACCGGTGCCGACGTCCAGGGCGGAGCGGTCCGACGCGGACGACGAGCAGGGCGCGGACGAGCCCGTGGTGCTCGTGGTCCCCGGGCGCCCGCGCTACCACGTCGACGGCTGCCGGTACCTCAACGGCAAGGAGGTCGAGGAGATCCCCGTCCTCGACGCTCGCAACGAGGGCTTCAGCCCGTGCGGGGTGTGCCGGCCCGACGAGGTGCTGGCCGTGCAGGCGCACGTCCGGGGCGGCCTGAGCGACAGCGCGTCGGGGTCGGGGACCGCCACTGCGGACGCCGCGGTCCCGTCGGGCTCGCTCGGCTGGGCCGCGCCGCACCCGGACGACGACGACCGGCCGGGCAGCGAGCACGAGCACCGGCAGGACGACCTCGGCTCCGCCCACCCTCCCGGTCGCCACCGCGCCCAGCACCTGCGCGACGAGGCGGACGACGACCCGCACGACGCCGACACGCGAGCCGACGACGCCGACCTCCCGCACGGGCACGCGCAGGACGAGCCGCACGACGTCTACGCGCGGGCCACTTACGGCGACCCTTCGCACGACGGGGCGTACGCCGACGGTCCCTACGCCGAGCCCCCCTACGCCGGGCCCCCCTACGCCGGGCCCCCCTACGCCGACACTTCGTACGCCGAGCCCCCCTACGCCGGGACCCCGTACGGCGACAGCCCGTACCCCGGCACCCTGCACGCCGGTGACGCGCCTGGTCGGGGCCCGGAGGAGGAGGCCGCGCACCACGACGGCTCCCCGGACGACTGGGCATACGGACCGGACGACTCCGAAGCCGCCCGGGCGGCGGACCAGGAGCGGCTGGGCCCCGCCGCGGACGGCGCCGTGCACGAGGAGGCCCACCCCGACGACGCCTACAACGGCGCCGGTGGCGGGTCCTCAGCGGTCGACGAGAACGCGGGCGCCTTCGCCCTGCTCGGTGGCGACCGGCCGCACGACGAGACCCGCCACGCCGACGAGGACGCCGACCACGACCACGACCACGACGTCGACCACGACCCCGACCCCGACCCCGAACCCGACCACGACCCCGACTCCGACCCCGACCACGACCTGGCCCGCCACGCCGACCTCGCCGGGGGCCCTCTCGAGCAGCAGCCGTACCGGCAGCCGGGTCCGGGTCACGACCAGCCCGAGGCGTGGCACGGCAACGTCGGACAGGGCCTCGGGGTCTCGGACGAGCACGCGCAGCCCGGCAGGACGACCCGGCAGCGGCGCAGCGGCACCGCCCCAGGAGCTGCGGCCGGACCCGGCTCGGGTGGCCGGGTGTCCGGGCGCGGCTCCACCCGTCTCGCCGGTCCGGCTCCGCTGGGCGCCCGCGACAGCGTGCTGGTCAACCGCGAGCGCGGCCGCTACCACCGGCCGGACTGCCGCTACGTGCGCGAGGCCACGGATGCGGTGGTCCTCACGAAGTCGCGCGCGAACCGGCAGGGCTACTCGGCCTGCGGGGTCTGCAGGCCCTGAGCCGTGCGGTCAGCCGCCGGCGACCCGCAGCCAGAACACCAGCCCCAGGTCGTCGTCCCGGTGCGGGGCGAGGTCGGCGGTCGGCCGCCCCTCCGTCACCGACACGGCGAGGACCTCCTCCGCCAGCCGCAGCGACCCCTCCCGCAGCGCCCCGGCCAGGTCGCCCTCGGCCTGCCACCACAGCTCGATCCGGTCGCTGACCTCCAGCCCGCTGGCCTTGCGCCCCTCCTGCACGAGGCGCACGACGTCGCGGACCAGCCCGGCCCGGCGCAGCTCGGGCGTGATCTCGAGGTCGAGCGCCACGGTCTCGCCCCCCGACGTCGCGACCGCCCAGCCGGTGCGCGGGGTCTCGGTGACGACGACCTCCTCGACCGAGACCGGCACCCGGTCGCCGTCCACGTCGACCGCGGCGTCGCCTCGGCGGAGCGCCTCCGCCAGCGCCGGCGCGTCCGCCGCGGCGATGGCCGCCGCCACGGTCGCCGTGCGCTTGCCGAACCGCTTCCCCAGCGCCCGGAAGTTGGCCTTGACCGTCGTGTCGACGAGGTCGCCGGCGAGCGGCTCGAGGGACCCGACGTTGAGCTCGGCGGCGACCAACGCGCGCAGCCCGCGCGGCAGCCCCTGCCAGCCGACCGCCGACACCAGCGCGCGCGACAGCGGCTGGCGCGTCTTGGTCCGCGACTCGGCCCGCGCCTGCCGTCCCAGGTCGACCAGGCGGCGGACCAGCGCGACCTGACGGCCCAGCTCGGCGTCGACGAGCGCGCCGTCCACCCGCGGCCACGCGCGGAGATGGACGCTGTCGGGCAGGTCGTCCCAGACGCTCGCGACGAGCGCGTGGTGCACCTGCTCGGTGATGAACGGCACGAACGGCGCCATCAGCCGGGTCAGCACCTCGAGGCACTCGTGCAGGGTGCCGAGCGCCGCCGGGTCGCCGTCCCAGAACCGGCGGCGCGAGGTGCGCACGTACCAGTTGGACAGGTCGTCGACGTACTGCGCCAGGCGCCGCCCGGCCCGCAGCGAGTCGAAGCCCTCCAGCGCCTCGGTCACGTCCAGCACGGTGGTGTGCAGCTCGCTGACCGCCCAGCGGTCGAGCACGGGCCGCTCGGCCAGCGGCGGCACCGGTGTCGAGCCCGGCCGGTAGTCGTTCGCGCGGGCGTACAGCGTGAGGAAAGAGGCGGTGTTCCAGTAGGTGAGCAGGACCTTGCGGACGACCTCCTCGACCTGCTCGTGCCCGACCCGCCGAGCCGACCACGGCGAGCCGCCGCAGAGCATGTACCAGCGCAGCGCGTCGGCGCCGTGCCGCTCGAACAGCTCGAACGGATCGAGGACGTTGCCGAGGTGCTTGCTCATCTTGCGGCCCTCGCCGTCGAGGATGTGCCCCAGGCAGAGCACGGTCTCGTAGGACGAGCGGTCGAAGACCAGGGTCCCGACCGCCATCAGCGTGTAGAACCAGCCGCGGGTCTGGTCGATCGCCTCGCAGATGAACTGCGCCGGGTACGCCGGCTCGACCCCCGACCAGGGGTGGCCCACCTGGGCGAACGGCATCGCGCCGGAGTCGTACCAGCCGTCGATGACCTCGGGCACCCGGCGGCTGTCCGCCCCGCAGGTCGCGCAGGGCACGACGACGTCGTCGACGTAGGGCCGGTGCGGGTCGAGCTCGGAGACGTCCCGGCCGGACAGCTCCGACAGCTCGGCCAGCGAGCCGACGGCCCGCCAGTGCGCGGCGTCGGACGTGCACCGCCACACCGGCAGGGGCGTCCCCCAGTAGCGGTTGCGCGACAGCGCCCAGTCGATGTTGTTCGACAACCAGTCGCCGTAGCGGCCGTGCTTGATCGTCCCCGGGTGCCAGTCGGTGCGCTCGTTCTCCTCGAGCAGCCGGTCCTTGACCGCGGTGGTGCGGATGTACCAGGACGGCAGCGCGTAGTAGAGCAGCGAGGTGTCGCAGCGCCAGCAGTGCGGATAGCTGTGCTCGTAGGGCAGCGAGCGGAACAGCAGCCCGCGCTCGTCGAGGTCGCGCACCAGCGCCTTGTCGGCGGCCTTGAAGAACAGCCCGCCGACCAGCGGGAGGTCGTCGACGAAGTGCCCGTCCGGCCGGACCGGGTTGACCACGGGCAGCCCGTAGCGGCGGGCCACCGCCATGTCCTCCGCGCCGAACGCCGGGGACTGGTGGACCAGGCCCGTGCCGCTCTCCGTCGTCACGTAGTCGGCCAGCGCGACGTAGTGCGCCTCGGAGCCCGCCGAGCCCTCGGAGGAGCCGTCGAAGGACACCCAGTCGAACGGCCGGCCGTAGCGGACGTGCTCCAGCGCGCGGCCGGGGAAGCGCTCGAGCACCTCGACGCCCTCGCCCAGCACCGGCAGCAGCGGCTCGGCCACCACCAGCACCTCGTCGCGGACGCGCGCGCCGACGTAGGTCACGTCGGGGTGCACCGCCACGGCGGTGTTGCTGACCAGGGTCCAGGGCGTCGTCGTCCACACGAGCAGAGCAGCGCCGGCCTCCGACAGACGGCCGCCGAGGGCCGCGGGCCTTGTGGACGAGCCGTCGTCCTCCACGGGGAAGCGGACGTACACCGACGGGTCGGTCACCGTCTGGTACCCCTGGGCGACCTCGTGGTCCGACAGCGCCGTGCCACAGCGCGGGCAGTACGGCGCCACCCGGTGGTCCTCGACCAGCAGCCCCTTGTCGGCGACCTGCTTGAGCGACCACCACACACTCTGCACGTAGGAGGAGTCCATGGTCCGGTAGGCGTCGCCCATGTCCACCCAGTAGCCCATGCGCCGGGTCATGCGCTCGAACTCGTCGACGTGCCGCAGCACGCTCTCGCGGCACCGGGCGTTGAACTCCGCGACCCCGTAGGCCTCGATGTCGCCCTTGCCGGTGAAGCCGAGCTCCTTCTCCACGGCGAGCTCGACCGGCAGCCCGTGGCAGTCCCAGCCGGCCCTGCGCGGGACGTGCCGCCCCTGCATCGTCCGGAAGCGGGGGAACAGGTCCTTGAACACCCGCGCCTCGACGTGGTGGGTGCCGGGGTGGCCGTTCGCGGTGGGCGGGCCCTCGTAGAAGACCCACGGCTCGCCGCCGGCGGTCTGCTCCAGCGAGCGCTCGAACACCCGGTCGCGGTCCCACCGCTCGAGCACGGCGCGCTCGAGCGCCGGCAGGTCGACCTGGGCGGGCAGCTGCTCCACGCTCTCCTCCTCCGTCTCTCCGTCCGCTGGCAGGCGAGGGCCTGCTCGACGGAGGGACGAGACCCGGAGGTCCCGCGGTACCACCCTCCTTGCCGCCGTACGACGACCCCTCTTGTCCCGCGTGCCGCTCAGAGGCTGATCTTCACGTGCGCGCTGGCCCCCGGGCTCGCACCAACCCCGGCTCGCTCCTGGCTGCTCACGCCGCTACTCGTCCTCGTCACCGCGACGGAGCGCACGTTACCCGCCGCACCCCCGCCCCGCCCTGGCCGCGTGCCCCGGCCCGCGTCCCGGCGTCCCCGCCCGGCGTCGGGCTGGTACGGCACGGCGTCCGGCACGTATCCTGCCTGCGCTTGATCACCTGTCGGGGAAAGAGGGACCGGATGGCCGCGCGGGGCGCTGTGCAGGCGCAGGGCGAGCAGGACGGCGGGTCCGGCAGCCCCGACGCCTGGACGCAGGCCGAGCTCGACGAGGTCCGCGACGAGCTGGCCAAGCAGGCCGGGGAGCTGCGGGGCGAGCTCGACGAGGCCGCCACGGCTGCGGCGGCCGTGCAGCAGAGCGGGGCCGGCGAGGGCTCGGGCGACGAGGCCGACGCCGGCACCGCGACCTTCGAGCGCGAGCACGAGATGTCGCTGGCCAACAACAGCCGCGACCTGCTCACCCAGGTCGAGCGTGCGCTCGCGCGCATCGACGACGGCACCTACGGCCGCTGCGAGGGCTGCGGCGGGCAGATCCCCAAGCCTCGGCTGCAGGCCTTTCCGCGGGCGACGCTGTGCGTGCGCTGCAAGACGCGGGAGGAGCGCCGCTGACCGCCGAGGGCCCGGCCCCGGACCGGCCGCGCCGCGCGGCCCTGCTGCTGGGCGTCGGCGCCGTCGTCCTGGCCCTCGACCTCGCGACGAAGGTGCTCGTCGTCGCCGAGCTGGAGGGCCAGCGGGTCGTCCGACTGCTCGGGGGGGCGCTGCTGCTGTCGGTGTCGCGCAACCCCGGCGCCGCCTTCTCGCTCGGGCAGGGGGCGACCCTGCTGTTCACCCTCGTCGCGATCACGGTCGTCCTGGTCATCCTCCGCACGGCGCCGCGGGTGCGCGCGACGGCGTGGGCGGTCAGCCTCGGCCTGCTGCTCGGCGGGGCCGGTGGGAACCTCGTCGACCGGCTGTTCCGCGCCCCCGGCCTCGGACGCGGCGCGGTCGTCGACTTCATCGACTTCCGCGTGTGGCCGGTGTTCAACCTCGCCGACAGCGCGATCGTCGTCGGCGGGGCGCTGGCCGTGCTGCTCAGCCTGCGCGGCGTCGAGCTCGACCGCAGGCGCTCCTCGGACGACGAGCGCGCCGCACCCGGGCCGTCGCCCGCGTCGGGCACCATGGACATGTGATGGACAGGTGAGCGCTCGCCGCACCGTGCCCGTCCCCGAGGGGCTCGACGGCCTGCGGCTGGACGCCGCGCTCACCCGCCTGTTCGGTTTGTCGCGGGCGGCCGCCGCCGAGATCGTCGACCGCGGAGCCGTGAGCGTCGACGGCCGGGCGCGCAGCAAGGGCGACCGGGTGCTGGCCGGGTCCACGCTGGACGTCGAGCTGCCCGGCCCGGACGACGACGCGCCGCCCCCGCAGGTCGTCGAGGGCCTGCGGGTGCTGCACGAGGACGACGACGTCGTGGTCGTGGACAAGCCCGTCGGGGTGGCGGCGCACCCCAGCCCCGGCTGGACCGGCCCGACCGTCGTCGGGGGACTCGCCGCCGCCGGTCACCGGGTGAGCACCAGCGGGGCGGAGGAGCGCCAGGGCGTCGTCCACCGCCTGGACGTCGGCACCAGCGGCGTGATGGTGGTGGCGAAGAGCGAGCACGCCTACAGCGCGCTCAAGGACGCCTTCCGGCAGCGGGCGGTCGACAAGCGCTACCACGCGCTGGTTCAGGGCCACCCCGACCCGCTCACCGGCACGATCGACGCGCCGATCGACCGGCACCCGACGTCGGCGTACCGGTTCGCCGTCGTGCAGGGCGGGCGCGACAGCGTCACGCACTACACGACGATCGAGGCCTTCCGGCACGCCACGCTGCTCGACGTGGCGCTGGAGACCGGCCGCACGCACCAGATCCGGGTGCACATGTCCGCGGTCCGCCACCCCTGCGTCGGCGACGTGACCTACGGCGCCGACCCCACGCTCTCCCGCCGGCTGGGGCTCGAGCGGCAGTGGCTGCACGCCGTCCGGCTGGGGTTCGCGCACCCCGCCGACGGCCGGTGGGTGGAGTTCGAGAGCCCGTACGCCCCCGACCTGCAGCGGGCGCTGGAGCGGGTGGCGAGCGCGTCGTGATCTCGCTGCGGGACAGCCTGCGGCGGGCGGACGACCGGGTCGTGCCGTATGCCGCGGCGCGCCTGCGCGCGGCCGTCGACGGGCGGCGGCCACCGCAGGGCGCGACGCAGGTGCGGCCCGGCGGCACCGCCGGGGTGCTGCGCCGGCTCGACGCGCGCTACGCCCGCCGGGGGGTGCCCCAGCTGGCCGCGCTCGCGCTCACCGGCGTCCTCGTCGCCGGGTCCGCCGTCCTGCTCGCCGGGCTGCCGGACGACGACCGCGACGGCGGCGCCGCGCTGCCGCCGGCGTCGTCCGACCGGGTCGTGCTCGGGCCCGAGGTGGGCGTGCGGGTCGAGGAGTACCTGTCCGCGACGCGCAGCCGGGCCGTCGAGCTGTCCCGGCAGCGGCCGGAGGCCTCGCACGTCGCGCTGGTGAGCTTCGAGGGCTACGCGCGCCCGGAGCAGGCCGACGCGGCGCTCGGCGACCTGGAGGTGCTGCGCGCCTACCTGCGGGCGCCCGGCGACGAGCCGAGTGAGGTGCTGGCCCCCGAGGTGGGCGACCTCGTCCCCGACCTCGAGGCGCTGTACGCCGCCACCGCGCGGCGCCGGGCGCAGGACGCGCAGGAGCTGCGGGCGCTGGCCGGCGCGCTGGGCGCGAACGGGGCGGCGCAGCGCAGCGCCTA
>JALYMN010000169.1 GCA_030773675.1 Actinomycetota bacterium | reverse complement strand
GCGTGAGGACCAGGTGCGCCGCGCAGACGGGTCGAGCGGGGTGTACGGGGTGGTCGACAAGCCCGACTTCGCGCTGGTGATCCCCCGCGACGACGACGGACTGTGGCTGGTCGAGCAGTACCGCTACCCGGTGCAACGGCGCGCCTGGGAGTTCCCGCAAGGCTCGTGGGGGACAGGTGCCTCGGGTTCGCGGCTGGAACTGGCGGCGGCGGAGTTGCAGGAGGAGACCGGCCTGCGGGCGGACGAGTTGCGCCATCTCGGCCATCTGTACGAGGCGTACGGATTCTGCAGCCAGGGCTTCGACGTTTACGTTGCTACGGGGCTGAGCACCGGGCCGACCAGACGAGAAAGCACGGAACTGGACATGCGCCATCGGCACGTCCCTGAGCATGAGTTCAGGGCGCTGGTCATGAGGGGCGAGATCGTCGATGGCCCCAGCGTGGCGGCGTACGGGCTGCTGCTGCTCGACGAACTGTCCCGGTAGCCGATCGGCTATCGGGACGTCGCCAGGCCAGCCGCGAGGTCAGCTCAAGGATGGGTAGCCGGCGTTAGCCGCCCTTCAGCCGAGCCGACGATATGCGCGCCACCGACGTGCGGCGACGCTACCCTGACAATTCCTCCTCGGAATCAGTGCGGTGAGTCGGGGTCGCGTTGCCAGTCCCACCCGGCCGCTTCGAGGGCCACCAGATCGGCGAACCGGCTGCGCCTGGTCAGCAGCGCCGCGGGTTCGCCCTGCTCCATGACCTGTCCACCGGCGAGGACGATCACGTGGTCGGCCTCGCGGGCGGTGGCGAGTCGATGTGCGACGGTGAGCACGGCCGTGCCGGTCGGGAGGACGTGGTCGTGCAGCGCGGCACGGAAGGCGGCATCGCTGGCGCCGTCTACGACCGCGGTGGCCTCATCGAGGAGCAGCACGGCAGGTCGGGTGACGAGGGCCCGGGTGAGCGCGAGGAGTTGGCGTTGGCCGGCGGAGAGCTGGACGCCGCTGCCCCGACCGCTGTCCGAGAGCATGGTGTCGTATCCGTTCGGCAAGGCGCGGATGAACGGGTCGGCGCCGGCTGTGCGGGCGGCGAGCTGAACCTGCTCGGCCGTCAGTCGGGCGTCGCCGAGAGTGATGTTGTCGGCGATCGTGCCGCTGAACAGCGCGGGATTCTGCGGGACGAAGCCAGCAGGGCCCGTCGTCGGTCGTCGTCCAGTGCCGCGGGGTTGGTGCCGGCGACAGCGCGATCCACAGGTGGTTGAAACGCTTGAGCGGTCAGTGCGCGCAGCGACGACCGAAAGCTCTCGGGTGGCTAGGCTTATCGCTCTTCAGCGCGCCCTAGTGGCCCTGGTCGACGAAATCGACGGCGAGGGAGTCCGCTTTCCCGGAGGGCGCCGGCCTCTGCGGTAGCGTTCCCGCAACCAGCCGGCCACCGCCAGAGGCGAGGCTCTCGCGGGGGCCGACCGGTCGACTTCGACGCCGACCACTACCGCGGCCGCAACGTCGTCGAGCGGGGCTTCAACCGGCTGAGAACTGGCGCGTCCTCGCCACTGGCTACAACAGGCACGTCCTCGTCTACCGCGGCGGGTTCGTCCTTGCCGCAGTCCTGCTCTGGCTGACCAGTCAGGAGGCGCGCCCTAGCCCGGCTGTTGCAGTAGCGATCTGATGTTGTGGCTCGACACGGGCCGGGAAGCGAAAGTGCCCGTCTGACCTGAGATTCTGGTCTTGCTGAGGGACCAGGAACACCGGGCAAGAGAGGCACTTCGCGCGTGCAACCTACAACGGCCAGGCCAAAATCATGGTGACGGCGGACGGGGCGGGCGTGGCGTCGCACGCCGGGTCTCGGTTGCTGGCGGACCTGGCGGATGGGACCGGCCTGACCAACGCGCTCGGCGACGCGTTGGTGGGGACGCGCCAACGACGGTCCGCGCATGACCCGGGCCGTGTCCTGACGGACCTGGCGGTGATGCTCGCCGACGGCGGCCGCGGGATTAGCGGGCTGGCGGTGCTGCGGGACCGCCCGGAGCT